>NZ_JBFSTC010000006.1:0-104994 GCF_041466605.1 Vibrio sp. 10N.247.310.17
GACAGCTCGGAAGGATCCTTCAACCGATCACTTTGGCTTTAACTGATCGGCATTACCCTTAAAGGAGCATTTTCTTTATCACTGACACACTAACGTAAATATTAGTACGGTGAGATATTCGAAAGCGACTGAATATGAACCGTGATCTCTTCGCGATCGTGGTAAAGGTGCTTCGCCTGCATCTTGAACTTCACTTTGTTATCAATCAGGAACTGCTTTAGGTTTTCGATATCCTGCAGAACTTCATCGTAACGGCCTTTCATTGGCAGTTTAAGGTTGAACAGTGCTTCTTTCGCCCAGCCTTTGATGATCCACTCACCCATAAGGTGTGCAACACGAGCTGGCTTCTCAACCATGTCACAGATAATCCAAGTGACGTTCTTACGGTCAGGTTCGAATTTAAAACCATCCACCATGTGGTGCTTAATTTGACCCGTTTCCATTAGGCTATCTGCCATCATGCCGTTATCAACACAGTGAACAAACATAGAGCGCTTAACCAATTGGTAAGTCCAACCACCTGGACACGCGCCTAAATCTACGCCCCACATACCCGGAGCCAGACGTTCGTCCCACTCATCACGAGGGATGAATACGTGGAATGCTTCTTCTAGCTTCAATGTAGAACGACTTGGTGCATCTGATGGGAACTTCAAACGAGGAATACCCATGAAGAACTGCGAGTTGTTGGTTGGGTAAGAGTAACCAACAAAACAGTGACCCGGAGCGATAAAACATAAGTGAAGCACAGGCTTCTTAACATTGTCTTTCGCTGTCATCAGCCCTTTACCGCGCATTGCTTGACGCATTGGCACAGTAAACTTACGGCAGAACTTCAAAAGCTCTTTCGCTTCATTGGTGTCTGGTGTTTCAATACGGATGTCGCCACAACGTGGGAAACCTTCTTTCTCAGAAAGCGCCTCAAGAATTGGAGAAATACGATCATCAGTCGGCAGATCTTTGATTTCAACCGCTACCGCGATCATTTGACGAGCAAAGATCAACGATTGGAAGTCGATCTCTTTTACCAGTTTATCGGCTTCGCCTGCTTGATAACATTCAAACAATACAAAGCCTGTATTGTTCTTTAAGCGAGGAAAACCAAACACTTCCAGTTGTGTTGCCTTGTCTTGAATTTCGCCAGCACATTCTTTTTCAAAACCAGAGCGACAATAAAGTAGTACGTGTTTCACTGAGTTACCTCTTTTATATTCAAAGCAGCGAAGGAGAAGACTCCCCAACCAATGATAAATAGTAGACCACCAAACGGTGTTATAGGGCCAAACCATTTTATTCCTGTCAGTGCTAAGCCATAAAGGCTGCCACTAAAACAAAGGATGCCGATGATAAAGCAAATTGCCGCAATGAAAAAATATTTTTGTGATTTAGCGCCAAGTTTCATCTGCAGCAGTGCACCACACGCCAATATCGCGAGCGTATGGATAAACTGGTACTGAACACCTGTCTCAAACACGTCTAGCAGATACTCTGGCAAGAGAGCTTTTAACCCGTGAGCGGCGAAGGCACCTAGCATTACGGCTATTGCGCCAGAGATACCTGCAAAAGTGAGTAAATACTTACTTCTCATTAAGTACCTCTTTGATAAACGCCGATAGTTTCTCAACGGTTAAAGCTATGTTCTGCTGTTCGGTGTAACCCGAGCTCTTACGAGGCTTAAAGCTGTGATCGCCATCAGGAATAAACTCAACACGAATTGAATCCGACAGGTCGAAATCAGCAAACTCTTCTCGCTTACCAAAGGTATCGCGTTCACCCTGCAGAATAAGGCATGGCTTTGCTAACTCAGCCAAGTGCTCACCTTTGTATTTCTCTGGTTTGCCTGGTGGATGGAAAGGAAAGCCTAAACAGGCCATTGCAGCCACCTTATCCACTTCAGACAAATGACTCGCCATACGTCCTCCCATCGACTTACCGCCAATAACAAGCTTATCGGCATCTACCTGTCCGATAATCTCTTGGTAAGCTTCGAGCAGTTTAGGGGCTCGATCAGGTGGACGACGCTTACCATCTTCAGCACGCTTGATCATGTAAGGGAAATTAAAACGAATCACTCGTATCCCTTTAAACGCCAGCCCTTTTGCTACCGACTGCATGAATTCATGATCCATGCCTGCGCCAGCACCATGTGCAAAGATAAAAGTTATTGGGTTGTCTTCACCATCAATGATGAGGTTATTCATCAAGTAAGTCCTCTTGTTCACTTTGCGCTTTCGCCAACATCCAATCACGGAAAGTCGCAATACGCCCCATGTCAGCTTGTTTCTCATGACACACCACATAGAAGGCGTTCTTACTTACCAACACTTCATCAAAAGGTGCAATCAAACGACCTGCTTCGATTTCAGGTTGCGCCAACACATTATTACCCAAAGCAATACCTTGCCCGTGAGCGGCCGCCTGCAACACCATGGTTGAGTGACTGAAGATAGGACCATGGTTAACGTTAACCCCATCGATGCCATTTTGCTTGGCAAACTGTTTCCAATCTTTTCGAGATGTATCATGCAGTAGCGTATGACATGCCAAATCACTGAGAGATTCTAAAGGTTTAGCTCCTAGCAACACGGAAGGTGAGCAAAGAGGGATCAAATATTCTTGGTAAAGCTTATCAGCTCTGAGCCCCGACCAATTCCCTCGGCCATAGTAAATAGCCACGTCTACATCATCGGTCAACGAGCCTTCATCCATATCAACGGCTTTGATTCTTACATCAATATCAGGTTCTTGCTGATTAAAGTCAGCGAGCCTTGGTACCAACCATTGAATAGCAAAACTCGGCGGCAAACTGATGGTCAATGCGCCCTTCTCACTTCGCTCAAGCACTTTGTCTGTCGCTTCTGCCAGTGATGTGAAAATATCTTTGATATCCAAGAAGTAGCTTTGACCTTCTTCCGTCAGCAGCAAAGAGCGGTTTCTTCGACGAAACAGCTTCAAAGATAAGAATTCTTCAAGCGCTTTGATCTGATGACTGACCGCGGCTTGAGTAACAAACAACTCTTCTGCGGCACGCGTAAAACTCAAGTGTCGAGCCGCGGCTTCAAACACTCTTAGCGAGTTTAATGGGGGTAATCGACGAGACATAGTTACTCTCTAAATAAGCATTAGTTTTTTTTATCTGAAACATTATAATTTGTCCATTGCCTAGCGGCCAGAGAAATTCTATATTTCATCCCGCAGCAGCTAGCCTGAACGGCTTGATTCTCTCTAGAATCAATTGGTTTAGCTCCTGCGATGTTGTGTTTGCAAACTCGTTCTTTTCGAGTTGGGTAGAGTTCTACCAAATGTTTTGTTGCAGTTCTATACTGAAACGAGGCATGTACTTCCTGTATTTATTTTGACCTGTCTGTCAAATTTGTTTACACCGCCTTATGGGCGGTGTTTTTTTATGTGCAAAGAAAAGTAACAATAAGTTTATCAATAGCTGTGCTAATTAATCTTTATTATTTTTCATCGCTAATCACAGAATCAGACACCCACTCAAATAAACAACTGAACACATACAAATAGCACCATTGAGTTGCACTAAAAAGTAACAGAATACTTCAAGATACTCACACTTCTTCAGTACTTATAGACCCGTTTAGATCTCACCAGTTCTATCAATCAAAAATTTCAAAGCTGAGCATGACGATAGCACGTCCAAACGCATGCCTCTGTCTACTGTCAATCCTTCATCATAGACAATAAAAAAGCCGCTTACTTTTCAGTATGCGGCTTTGCAAAATTATTAACGCTTGGTCAACACACCACTATGGGCGGTAAACCTTAACGTTGTGGAAGCCTTGTTCTTGCAAGTAAAGCGCTTGCAGACGGCTCATGACACCACGGTCACAGTACAACAAGTACTCTTTCGATTGGTCTAGGTCACCAAACTGAGTTGAAAGCTTGAAGAACGGGATGTGTTTGATTTCAACACCATCGATCTCTAGCGGGCTTTCATCTTCTTCGTCTGGGCTACGGATATCAAGAACGACAGCGTGCTCAGCAACGGCTTGAACTTGCTCCACTTCTGGTGCCTGTTCTTGGCTCTCTTTCTCTATATCACGGATATCCATAATACGAGCGTTCTCGATCACTTGATCCAGCACTTCGAAGTTAAACTTAGCTTCTTCCGCTTCTAGTTTGCCTTTCTTCGCTTTCACGGTTGGCTTCTTAGAGATAACACCACAATACTCGGGCATTACTTTAGCGAAGTCTTCAGTACCAATCTTACGAGACAGGTCGATGATGTCTTCTTTGTCCCAGTTGATAAGTGGACGAAGGATCAAAGTGTCCGTCACGTTGTCGATATGACGCAGGTTAGTTAGCGTTTGGCTAGAAACCTGACCAAGAGCTTCACCCGTTACTAGTGCTTCGATACCGAAACGCTCTGCAACCATACCACCAGCACGCATGAACATACGCTTAAGAACAACGCCCATTTGGCCGTCTTCAACGTTCTCAAGGATCTCTGCAACTACAGGTTCAAAATCAATAGAGATGAATTTCACCTTTGCAGATGAACCGTATTTATCCCATAGATAATGAGAAACCTGCTTAACACCAATCTCGTGAGCAGGGCCACCAAGATTGAAGAAGCAGTAATGCACTTTAGAACCACGTTTGATGTGTAAGTAGCTTGAAACACCAGAATCAAAGCCACCAGAGATCAAGCTAAGCAGATCTTCTTGAGTACCTAGAGGGAATCCGCCTAGGCCTTTATGACGTTCAATAACTTGGTTTAGCTTTTCGTTCTCGACTTCAACTTTAACGGTAATATCTGGATTCTTCAGTTTTACTTTTGCTGATTCAACCGCTTGGTTTAAACCACCACCTACGTAGCGTTCTAGCTCGATAGAAGTAAAGTCATGTTTACCACGACGCTTGGCTCGCACAGAGAAAGTCTTGCCTTCAATAAGAGCACCGCTTCGTTCAAGAACTTGCTCGTAAATATTGTGCAGGTCTTTAAATTCTGATTGCTGAACCTCAAGGGAGTGATGAATACCCGGAGTTTGCGTCAATACTTCGAGTGTTTCTTTAAAGTACTTGTCGCTCTCAGACGTCACTTCAATGTAGTCACGGCGGTTGAAGACAGCCACAGACTCAGTACGACGCTGAAGAATAGTACGAATATTACGTTCTAGAATCTTTGTGAAGCGCTTACGCACCGATTCACTTTTAATAAAAATTTCCGGATGAGGCTTAACAATAAATTTCATAGTACTTTCACGCCAATAAGGTTCACAAATTTTAGTAGGTTCATCACCACGTAAAAGGTCATTTCACATAGTTATTGAAGCAATAATAGATCAATATTAAATCTAAGGGCGCGAATTATACATGAGAAAGTGAAGCAAGGAAAAGAGTGGTTGCTTTAACCCGATAATTAAACCGCCTGTTATTAAAAGTAGCAGGTTTCAAAACGACATAAATACCACTGAGAGCATCATTGAAGACCAGAAAACAAAAAGCCCAACCTCATCATAAGGTTGGGCTTTCGATGCTATCTGCTGACTAACGTATGTATACCTGAAGACTAATCGCTGTCTCTCTGCCTACTACTGACCAATAACAGGTACTTCATCACTGTAAAGCGGCTCACCCTGCATAATGCTGATTTCAACACGGCGGTTGAGGCTACGCTGCCATTCAGTATCGTTCGGCTCTACTGGTTCTGTGTCGGCCATACCGCGCACTCTCAAGCGTTGATGAGAGAAGCCACGCACCTTTTCCATCTCTTGAGCCACAGACACCGCACGCTGCGATGATAAGTCCCAATTAGAACGATAAAGCTCTGAATCAAGTCTCTGGTTATCGGTGTGACCAGAAATACGAACAATGCCCGGTACATCTTTTACCAATTCAGCCACCTGTCTAACCAATGGTCGAAACTTAGGTTGTAGGAAAGCAGAACCCGACGGGAACGCGCCTTTCTCACGAATTCGAATAACGATCTGCTGGCCAAGGTTTTCCACCTCAATCGCGCCTTGGTCGATCTCTCGCTCCAACGCTTTCTTGATACTTTCCATCAAGGTTTCCATCTCTTGCGATTGAGCTTCAGCTTGCTGTTGCTGTTGGTCTGACTCAGAGTTTTGATTGTCGTGAGTTGAAACCTCTGGCGACTTGCCTCCCGTCATCTTGCCTTGGTCACGCATTGTGCCGCCAGCACGCTCAGATTCACCCTCATGAAACTCAAGCGTTTGCTGCGTAATATCAATGGTCTGCTGCATGATCACATCGATAGGAGTCGGCTCTGGACGACCAGGGCGAAACTCTTGCGCAATGATGCTAGTCCCTTTAGGAATATCTTTCACTTCCAAGCGGTTTTGTACACCAAACGCAAATTTCATCGATCCAGCGATCTGTTTGAACTTCAGTACGTCCATCTCAGAGAATGAGAGCAGCAGTACGAAGAAACACATCAGCAGTGACATCAAGTCAGCAAATGTCCCCATCCATTGAGGTAACCCCGGAGGAGGACATTTACATGGATTTTCTTCATCCATCTTCAAATCCTCTTACGCGGGTTCACCATCAATCGTGCGCTTACCTTCATTGAGGTAGCTCTTGAGGTAACCATCGATAACTCGTGGGTTCTGACCATCTTGAATCGCTAATACACCATCCATAACCAAACGACGGTTGAGTGTCTCTTGGTCACGACGCAGCGCAAGCTTGTCCGCAATTGGGAAGAACACCATGTTCGAAAGAATTGCACCGTACAGGGTCGTTAAAAGTGCTACCGCCATCGCAGGGCCGATCGCTTTTGGATCATCCATGTTAGAAAGCATGGCAACCAAGCCAACCAAGGTACCAATCATACCCATCGCGGGTGCTACATCACCAAATGCAGAGAACACCTTCGCGCCCTGCTCATGACGCTCTGTGGTTAATGCGATGTCTTTTTGCAGTGCAGCACGCACCACATCACCATCATGGCCATCTACCAATAGGTCGATGCCCTTTTGCATGAAACTGTTGCTGATTTCCATCTCTTCAAGTGCCAAGAAGCCACCTTTACGTGCTGCATCCGCCATCTCTACCACTTTAGCGATAAGATCTTCAGGCTCATCGGCCTTAAACATAAATGCTTTGCCAGCGATTTTAGTTGCTCCAAAGAATTGTCCCATGGTGAACTTCATTAGAACAACAAACGTTGAACCACCCACCACGATCAAAATGGATGTCGTGTCATAGAACATCCCGAGGCTTCCACCTAGGATCATTGCCATGATTACAAAGGCAAATCCACCAATCAAACCTATTAGGGTTGCTAAATCCACTGAGCACTCCTCATGCTTTTTTGTAGCTCTACGTCGACGATAATCTTTTTATCGGCCAGACTATAAGATCTTTTAGTAAATTCTTGGCCTAAATATCACACTTTTCGTTTTTGAATCACAATTATTGGCTTACTTTGCTCTTATCCTTAGCGCATAAACTCGATAAAGCTAAGGTTATTCAACCAAAGTGAGTTCAAGCCCCTTAAAAACGAACTTTCTAGCAAAATTTCTTGGTTACATTTGACCATCTCAGCGGCCTAGGGTAACGTTCGTTCATATTTCCAAACGCAGATTTATTATGGCTACTAAGAAACCTGAAAATATGAGCTTTGAAGCGGCTATCGAAGAGCTTGATGGCTTGGTTGATCAACTAGAAAATGGTGATCTAGCTTTAGATGATGCGCTGAAAAAGTTCGAACGAGGCATCTCCCTCGCTCGTGCTGGTCAAAGTAAACTAAACGATGCTGAACAGCGTGTTAGCATCTTACTGCAAAATGATGAAAATGCAGAACTTAGTGACTTTAACCCACAACCAGAATAACGAATTGTATGAGATCCCCTATGATCGAGACTTTATTGTCTTATCAAGCACGTAATAACGAGCAGCTGAACCTTTGGCTTGATCGCCTGCCACACCAAAATCAGAACCTTATCAACGCGATGCGTTATGGGTTACTTTTAGGCGGCAAACGCGCACGTCCATTTCTTGTCTACATTACAGGGGAAATGCTCGGCTGTACCGCTGAAGAACTCGATACTCCAGCTTCTGCAATCGAATGTATTCATGCCTATTCTCTGATTCACGACGACCTTCCAGCAATGGATGACGATGAACTTCGTCGTGGCCATCAGACTTGTCACATCAAATACGATGAAGCAACGGCAATTTTAACTGGCGATGCCCTACAAACTCTCGCGTTTACTATACTTGCGGAAGGCACATTAAGTGCTGACGGGGAAAGCAATCGCGTTCGAATGATTCAACGCCTAGCTGAAGCGTCTGGTGCACAAGGTATGTGCATTGGACAAGCTCTTGATATTGAAGCTGAAAACCGCTCTGTCACGCTAGAAGAGTTAGAAGAAGTTCACCGTAACAAGACTGGCGCTCTAATGAAGAGTGCGATTCGTTTAGGTGCTCTGGCTGCTGGCGAAAAAGCGTTTGAAGTGATGCCTCAATTAGATAAGTACGCCGATGCAATCGGGTTAGCCTTCCAAGTTCAGGATGATATTTTAGATATCATTAGCGATACCGAAACTTTGGGTAAACCACAGGGCTCTGACCAAGATTTGAACAAAAGCACCTACCCTTCTTTGTTAGGTTTAGAGGGCGCTCAAGAAAAAGCGCAAACTCTGCTACAGGAAGCGCTTCAAGCTTTGGCTGCAATCCCATACAATACCCAGTCACTCGAAGAGTTCGCCCGATACGTCATCGAGCGCAAGAACTAAGACAATAAGCGCGCATTACCTATGACTCTTGATATATCAAAGTACCCAACTCTTGCTTTGGCTGATAAGCCAGAGGATTTGCGTCTACTTCCAAAAGAGACGCTTACACAGCTTTGTGATGAATTACGTACCTATCTTCTTAACTCGGTGAGCCAGTCAAGTGGTCACTTAGCGTCAGGCTTAGGTACAGTAGAGCTAACCGTTGCTCTGCACTATGTGTACAACACGCCTTTTGACCAATTGGTTTGGGATGTTGGCCACCAAGCCTATCCACACAAAATTCTTACGGGTCGTCGCGACCGCTTGTCGACTATCCGTCAAAAAGATGGACTGCACCCATTCCCATGGCGTCAAGAGAGCGAATACGACACCCTATCTGTTGGTCACTCTTCAACATCGATCAGCGCCGGACTTGGTATGGCGATCAGTGCGAAGAAAGAAGGTAAGAACCGTAAAGTCGTGAGTGTGATTGGTGATGGCGCGATTACCGCAGGTATGGCCTTCGAAGCCATGAACCACGCGGGCGATATTCATAATGACATGCTGGTTATCCTTAACGATAACGAGATGTCGATCTCTGAAAACGTAGGTGCTCTGAACAACCATCTAGCTCAAGTTCTTTCTGGCAGTCTTTACACGTCAATTCGTGAGGGTGGCAAGAAAGTGCTATCAGGCGTTCCGCCGATTAAAGAGCTCGTTCGTCGTACAGAAGAACATTTAAAAGGCATGGTTGTCCCTGGCACCATGTTTGAAGAGTTAGGTTTTAACTACATTGGTCCAGTTGATGGTCATGATGTCAATGAGCTGATTAAAACGCTGAAGAACATGAGAGATCTTAAAGGTCCTCAGTTCCTGCATATCATGACCAAGAAAGGCAAAGGCTACGAGCCTGCTGAGAAAGATCCAATTGGTTATCACGGCGTTCCTAAATTCGATCCTGCACACTCAAGTCTGCCTAAGAGCATCAGCTCTAAACCAACTTTCTCTAAGATTTTTGGCGACTTCCTGTGTGATATGGCCGCTCAAGATCCTAAGCTAATGGCGATAACACCAGCAATGCGTGAAGGTTCTGGTATGGTGCGTTTCTCGAAAGAGTACCCAGAACAGTACTTTGATGTAGCAATTGCTGAGCAACACGCTGTGACACTAGCAACTGGTATGGCGATTGCGGGTGATAAACCGATTGTGGCTATCTACTCAACTTTCCTACAACGTGGCTACGATCAACTGATCCACGATGTTGCAATCATGGATCTACCGGTTATGTTCGCTATTGACCGTGCAGGTCTTGTCGGTGCCGATGGTCAAACACACCAAGGTGCGTTCGACTTAAGCTTTATGCGCTGCATTCCAAACATGGTGATCATGGCACCAAGCGACGAAAACGAATGTCGCCAAATGCTATACACTGGCCACCAGCACACAGGCCCAAGTGCCGTTCGTTACCCTCGTGGTAATGGCATGGGTACAGAGATTCAAAGTGAGTTTACTGCGCTAGAGATTGGTAAAGGCCGTATCGTTCGCGAAAGTGCAAAAGTAAAAGGTGGCTCGAAAGTCGCTATTCTGAGCTTTGGTACTTTCCTTGAAAGTGCACTTCAAACCGCAGACGCTATCGATGCGACAGTTGCAGACATGCGCTTTGTGAAACCGCTAGATGAAGCTCTGATCAAGCAACTTGCTGCTGACCACGATGTACTAGTGACTATCGAAGAAAACGCGATTGCAGGTGGTGCGGGTGCGGGTGTGATTGAATTCTTGATGCAAGAGAAGCTGCTAATCCCTGTATTAAACCTTGGCCTACCTGACAAGTTTATTGCTCAAGGTACTCAAGGTGAGCTGCATGAAGAGCTTGGCTTAGATGCGAAAGGTATTGAGAAGTCTATCTCAGACTACCTTGCCAAATAGCTTTCACAAGCAAACAGCATAAGCGACAAAACAAAAAAGGTTGGCCCTAGGGTCAACCTTTTTAGTATCTGCTAACTGATAAACTATTCGTTGTTTAGCTGTTAGTTATTAGCAATTAAGCCTGCTTAGCAACAAGGCTTAAGCACAGGTGCGTCATAGTTCTCTGGTTCGTCAGAGTAGATAGCAACGTTGAAGTTCTCAACTAAGCCTGTCTCTTCAACACACTGCTCTTGGAAGAACTGTTGAATCTCACGACGTTGACAGTGTGCTTCGAATGCTTCGTTGTCCGCCCAGATCTCATTGAATGCAATAGGGAAACTCTCACCCTCTGCAAATGGGCTCTGAATGTGACGAGTCACTGTATATTGGATACAACCGTCTTCACGCATTGTGTTTGGCTCTAGTGATTTCAGAACTTCAAACAACTCGTTCAATTTGCCTTCTTTAGGCTGAAATTGAGCAACACAGTAAACCTTCTTAGACATTGTAATTCCTTGTTTTTATCTATTATTGTTCGTTCTTTGGATATTGATTCTTAAACGAGCCAACCTGAAAAATGAGCCACTGCATACAGCGAAATCGCCGCCATAATACCCGCCACGATATCATCAATCATGATACCTAAGCCGCCGTGAACTCGCTTGTCTAACCAACCAATTGGCCAAGGCTTTACCATATCGAAAAAACGAAACAGAACAAAGCCAGCGAATAGCCATTTCCAATCATTAACAGGAATACCCAACAGCGGCACTAGGCCCATTGTGATCCAAAAGCCTGCAAACTCATCCCATACAATAGAGCCGTGATCGTGCACGCCCATGTCATCAGACGTCACTTGGCATATTTTGATACCAATAATGCAGCTCACAACCACAAGAATGACATAAATAGGGAAAGGTAACTGAACCAGCAATAGATAAAATGGGATCGACGCAAGCGTGCCCATGGTGCCGGGAATAATCGGCGATAAGCCACTACCAAAACCCGTTGCCAATAAGTGCCACGGATTTTTAAGAGAAATAAGAGAAAGTGGGTTTGTCATCAATTAACCTTAAAGTGATCGTAACCAGTTAAGCTCCAGCTTAGTGGTTCACCATTATTGTGTAATTCAAAATATTCTACAGGTCTTATCTGGCCAATGCAGGTGACTTTTGTACCAGTGTGTGACAAAGCACTTTCCAACGACCCTTTATTCTCTTCTGGTACAGTAAAGCACAGTTCGTACTCTTCACCGCTGGTGAGCGCATATTGCTGAGCTGAAGTGATATCAGGAGCGAACTGACGTAACTCTGGAGAGATTGGCAGCGTGCTTACATCAATACTCGCGCCAACTTGAGAACGCTTAAGGATATGTTTTAAATCAGCAATAACACCATCAGAGATATCAATAGCCGATGAAGCAAGGTTCACCAACGCCTGACCAGCCAATACTCGAGGAACGCTCAGGTAGTGCCTTTCTTCAAGTTCAAGAGCATAAGGTCTGACTTTGTTCTGTTCTGGCTCAAGCAATACTTCTAGGCCTGCTTTGCTATCACCTAGGTTACCCGTTACGTAAATCCAGTCGCCCACTTTAGCGCCATCTCTACGCAGTGCTCGACCTTCTGGCACAAAACCTTGTACAGTCAATGTCAGACTTAGTGGCCCTTTGGTTGTATCACCGCCAATTAACTGAATACCAAAGTAGTCAGCGAGCTTGAAGAAGGAGTCACAGAAGGGAGCAAGCCATTCTTCATCGACTTCTGGCATAGTTAACGCAAATGAAACCCAAGCAGGCGTTGCTCCCATAGCCGCAAGATCACTGATGTTCGAAGCCAAGGCTTTGTGTGCCACCCAAGCTGGGTTTGCTTCCGCTAGGAAGTGAGTGCCCGCCACTAAGGTGTCCGTACTGATCGCTATCTCAACATTGCTTGGCGCTTTGACCAAAGCACAGTCATCGCCCGCAGCCAGGTGTACGTCTTTACGTTGTGGTTGTCGATTTACAAAATATTTTTCAATCAGGTTAAATTCGCCAGACATCACATGCCCTATCTTTAGTCTCATAAAAATCGCCGTAATCATGGAGATTACAGAAATTTAGTTACAAAAAAGGCCAGCATAAAAGCTGACCTTTAGATTCAATATACGAACGTCTTATTTCTTACGAACGTGTGGTGCAGCTTTATCAAGCACACCGTTAACAAACTTATGGCTGTCTTCTGCTGCAAATACTTTTGCAAGCTCGATAGCTTCGTTGATAACCACTTTGTATGGTACATCTTCGCGACGAGTCATCTCGTACATAGCTAAACGTAGAAGCGCTAGTTCCATCAAATCCAGATCTTGCATAGGGCGAGATACGAATGGACGAAGCTTGCTATCAAGTTCCATGTGGCTAAGAGCAACACCAGTTAGTAAGTCGCGGAAGTATGCAACGTCTGTTTCTGGCATAGCTAGAGCAGGTTCTGCGGCATGATGCTCTTCTTCATCATACTTACCACCAGATAAGAACTGTTCTTCAACGGTAGCAATATTTTCTTTAGTAATTTGCCAAGAATAAATTGCTTGTAGAGCAAATTGACGTGCGTTACGACGTGCGGCTGGTTTCACACTGGCCCCCATTAGGAATCGATTTCAGAAAGAACGTTGATCATCTCAAGTGCGCTAAGTGCGGCTTCTGCACCCTTATTACCAGCCTTGGTTCCTGCGCGTTCAATAGCTTGATCGATCGTATCAACAGTAAGAACACCAAACGCTACTGGAAGAGAAAATTCCAGAGACACTTGTGCCAAACCTTTATTACATTCACTACAAACATAGTCAAAGTGAGGTGTACCGCCACGGATTACTGTACCAAGAGATACAATCGCATCGAACTTACCTGTTTTTGCAACGCGTTGCGCTACAAGTGGAAGTTCTACTGCACCAGGGCAACGAACAACAGTGATGTTGTCTTCGCTTACTTGTCCATGACGCTTTAAAGTATCGATTGCACCAGAAAGTAAACTTTCGTTAATAAAACTGTTGAAACGAGCAATAACGATAGCAATTTTTGCATTTGGCGCTGGGAAGCCACCCTCGATCACTTTCATAAGCCTTCCTTTAACTATTTTCATCAAGTGAGAATCGCCGGATTCTAGCACAAAACTGTGAGCAATATCTAATGCTAATTTAGAAGAACAGACACCGGAGATGTAAAGATGATAACGCAGCACGGCTCTCAACCATATAGGAGCAACCAGTAGTCAAGCTCGTGTATTTAACACGTTTTGAATCGGGCTTAACTACTTTGCTCTTTTGGCAAAACTAATCACCAAAAGAGCTACTGGAATCATCGGTAAATTATGTTGCTATAAACAGAGATATGTCGACTTACTCGCAAACATACTCAACAACGTTAAGACCAAAACCACCCAATGCGTGGTAACGCTTAGTGCTTGAAGAAAGCAGACGCATATCGTGTACGCCTAGGTCTTGAAGAATCTGAGAGCCGACACCAACACGACGCGAGGTACCTTGCTTCTTCGCCATAGTTGGCTGCTCGTTCTTGTCTTGCGCTTCGAATGTCTTCACTTTGTGAATCAAAGAATCAGACGACTCTTCGTTGCCCAGAATAACCAACACACCGCCTTCATCGCCAATGCGCTTCATCGCTTTATCTAGTGACCAGCTACGCTCAGTACCACGGTCTGAATGAAGCAGATCGGTAAACGTGTCATGCAGGTGAACACGTACTAGAGGAGCGCCTACAGACAAGTCGCCTTTTTGCATCGCGTAGTGGATCTGGTTATCAATCGTGTCACGGTAAGTCACAAGCTCAAAGTCACCAAACTCTGTTGGCAAATGACATTGTGCTACGCGTTCAATCGTCGTTTCTGTGTTGTTGCGGTATTCAATCAAGTCAGCAATGGTGCCTAGTTTGATATCGTGTTTTTCAGCGAAGACTTCAAGATCAGGGCGACGTGCCATGGTGCCGTCGTCATTTAGGATCTCAACGATAACAGATGCTGGCTCACAGCCTGCTAGACGAGCTAAATCACAGCCTGCTTCAGTGTGGCCTGCGCGTGTTAGAACACCACCTTCTTGAGCTGTCAGAGGGAAGATATGACCAGGTTGAACTAAGTCAGCCGCTTTCGCATCTTTTGCCACAGCCGCTTGAACGGTAACAGCGCGGTCTGACGCAGAAATACCCGTTGTTACGCCCTCAGCAGCTTCAATTGAAACCGTAAAGTTCGTCGTGTACTGAGCGTTGTTGTCTTGAACCATAGGCGCTAGACCCATGCGATTTGAACGCTCTTTGGTCAACGTTAGGCAAATTAAGCCACGGCCATACATCGCCATGAAGTTAATCGCTTCTGGCGTGACATGTTCTGCTGCCATGATCAAATCGCCTTCATTTTCGCGATCTTCATCATCCATCAGGATAACCATTTTTCCTAGGCGAATGTCTTCAATAATTTCTTGAGGAGTACTAATTGGCATTGTTCTATATCCTTTGAAATGGTTCTGCTTCCTAGAACCGACACTATTTAAACCTGATGATATTGCTTCGCTTTACAAAGTCTCGCTTAACACACTTTGTACCAACGATTAGGCAAAACCATTCTGCTGTAAGAATTCCATCGTTAATCGAGATTCAGGCTCAGACTCTTGCTGCTGGCCTTGCAGTAAACGCTCCATGTAGCGCGCTAATACATCGACTTCTAGATTCACTTTACGACCAACATTGAATTGATCAATGGTGGTTTCTGAAGAGGTGTGAGGAACGATCGTCAGCTTAAAGGCATTCTTGCGTAAATCATTCACAGTCAGGCTAATACCATCAACAGTGACTGAACCTTTTTGAGCTACGTACTTTGAGATCTCTGCAGGCATTTCAACCCAGAACTCAATCGCACGACCAACTTGGTTACGCTCAACAATCTCACCCACGCCATCAACGTGACCCGATACGATATGACCACCGAAACGCGTGGTCGGTAACATTGCTTTCTCTAGGTTGACCTTGTCGCCCGCTTGGTAATCCACAAAACCCGTTTTTTTAAGGGTCTCAAGCGAAAGGTCTGCACTGTAGCTGTGGTCGTTATACTCAACAACCGTCAAACACACACCATTGGTTGCGATACTGTCGCCTAACTTAACGTCAGCCATATCAAGATGACCAACATTAACCGTTACGGTGATGTCTTCTCCGCGGGGAGTGATTGCACTCAATGTACCTACGGCTTCTACAATTCCTGTAAACATTTTAAAACTCTTTTTGTTGTCAACAACACGTATGCAGTTGGAGTAACTATTTCTACTGTGGTTTCGTCACGATTTATTTCGCGACTATTGGTTAGCCGCAATTGGTTTCGCGACAGTAGGTTTCGTAACAATTGATTTCGCAATAATAGGTTTCGCGACGATGCGAATATCCACACCAACCTGTCGAACATCTTTAATTTCTAGATCAATAACGTCAGACATTGAAGTGAGCCCTAATGCGCCCATCAAACCTCGTCCGTCACTGCCCATAAGTTTAGGTGCTAAATAGAGGATTAGCTCATCCACTAGCCGTGCTTCAATCAAGCTTTTTGCCAATGTCGCGCCCGCTTCTACCCAAATATGATCAATATGGTTCGCTGGCAATTGACGCATTAGATCGTGTAAATCAAGCTGACCTGCCTTTGTGGTTCCGACCTCAATATCAGCAGACGCTTCAGCGACTCTCAATACCGATGTTGGAGTTTGGAATAACTTGAGCTCAGGACGCAGTTGATTTTGACGATCAAGAATCACGCGAATCGGCTGACGCAGCTCGTCTTCAGCGTAATGATCTTTGATACTGCTTGGCAACTCTGCCCAACGAACATTCAACGACGCGTTGTCTTCAATCACCGTCTGGCTAGTTGATAGCACAGCGCCTGACTTTGCTCGGTAATTCTGAACATCACGACGCGCTTCTGGCGATGTGATCCACTGGCTTTGACCATTTTCCAATGCCGTTTGCCCATCAAGGCTAGCGGCCATCTTTAACTGAACGAATGGCATGCCCGTTTGCATACGCTTGATAAATGCAGGGTTCAAGTCGAGAGCATCTTGCTCTAATAAACCGATTTCAACCTCAATACCCGCATCGCGTAGCATTTTGATACCACGACCTGCAACTTTTGGGTTTGGGTCCTGCATGGCACAAATCACTTTGGCTACTTGAGCTTTAATCAAACCTTCCGCACAAGGTGGCGTACGACCATAGTGCGAGCAAGGCTCTAGCGTGACATAAGCAGTCGCGCCTTTTGCCTTATCGCCAGCCATTCGCATGGCATGTACTTCAGCATGAGGTTCACCGGCTTTGGCGTGAAAACCTTCACCAGCGATCTGACCGTCACTTTGTACTATGACACAGCCAACATTAGGGTTCGGGGCAGTGGTGTAAATGCCGCGTTTTGCTAATTGAATAGCACGCGACATCATTTGAAAATCTAGGGGAGTAAAGTTTGACATGATTGAGACGTTAATCCTCTAATTTAGCGATTTCTTCGCCAAACTCTCGGATGTCTTCAAAGCTGCGGTAAACAGAGGCGAAACGAATGTACGCCACTTTATCCAATTCTTTCAATTGGCCCATCACAAGGTTACCAATCATCTCGCTTGGTACTTCACGCTCACCAGTAGCACGGAGTTGTGACTTAATCGTACTGATCGCAAGTTCAATCGCATCAGCACTCACTGGGCGTTTTTCTAGGGCGCGCTGTACACCACCCACCATTTTATCTTCATTAAATGGTTCGCGGTTTCCATTCGACTTTATGACTTTCGGCATCACAAGTTCTGCCGATTCGAAAGTCGTAAAACGTTCACTACATGCAAGGCATTGACGGCGACGACGAACCTGATGGCCATCGGCTACCAGTCTTGAATCGATTACTTTAGTGTCGTTCTCTGAACAAAAAGGACAATGCATATCACCTCCAAATAATTGAATATCAGTGTAACGGAATTGCCAAACGTTAGGAAAGAAAAAGGGCCAATTAAGGCCCTTTTGTGTGGTGATTCATTGATTATTGCTACTCGATCGCCATTTAAAAAATGAGCTGAGGAGTAAAATTAACGACCAGCGTTAACCGCGAATCAAATAGTTCGCTTTACCTACCCATTTGTAGCTTGTCAGCTCTTCTAAGCCCATTGGGCCGCGAGCATGCAATTTCTGAGTAGACACTGCGACTTCAGCACCCAGACCAAACTGTGCGCCATCAGTGAAACGTGTTGATGCATTCACATAAACCGCCGCAGAACCAACAGAGTTAATGAAACGCTCTGAGCTCTCTAGGCTGTTAGTCATGATCGCATCTGAGTGACTCGCGTTGTGTACGCGCATGTGGTCAATCGCCTCTGCCACATCCGCTACCACTTTCACGCCTAACGTGTAGCTTAGCCATTCAGTGTCAAAATCACCTTCAATCGCATCACGTTGATCTTCAAAACCTGCTAGCAGCGATTTTGCACTGGTATCAGCAACCAAGGTTACCTTGCCTGCTAAACGCTGTTTCAGCTTAGTTAGGAAAGCTTCAGCAACAGCTTCATGCACTAGCAGTGTATCTAACGAGTTACACGCTGACGGGCGTTGAACTTTTGAGTTTTCAACCACATCGACAGATTTCTCAAGGTCCGCACTTTCATCAACAAAGATGTGGCTGATACCAAAGCCGCCGATGATCACTGGAATGGTGCTGTTCTCTTTACACATCTTGTGTAAGCCAGCGCCGCCACGAGGAATAATCATATCCACGTAGTCATCCAGTTTAAGCAATTGAGAAACAAGTTCACGATCTGGCTTCTCGATGTACTGCACAGAAGCGGCAGGAAGCTCAGCTTTCTCTAATGCAGACTGGATAACTTTAACCAGTTCCATGTTCGAGAAGAACGTCTCTTTACCACCACGTAGAATGCTTGCGTTACCTGTCTTCAGACACAGAGCTGCAATATCGATGGTTACGTTCGGACGCGCTTCATAGATAACACCAACCACACCAAGTGGCACACGGCGGCGAGAGAGTGACATACCGTTTTCCAGTACCTTACTGTCCATTTCGCTGCCCACAGGGTCGTTAAGGCTAATTACGTTACGTACATCGTTAGCGATGCCGGTTAAGCGCTCTTCATTAAGAAGTAGACGATCAAGCAGTGCATCAGTTAGACCGGCTTCACGGCCTAATTCGATATCTTTTGCATTCGCTTCTAGAATCGTTGCAGCGTTTGCTTCTAGCTCATCAGCGATAATCGCCAATGCTTTATTCTTTTGCGCCGTTGATGCGGTCGCCAGGTGAAAAGCAGCGTCTTTTGCTGCGATACCCATGTTAGTTAAATCCACGTTTAACTCTCCCTAAATTCTGTCTGTCTTTGGATGCAAAAAGGCGATTCGCCTTATCATCACAAGCTACTCTTGGATTACAACAAGGTCGTCACGGTGAATGACTTCTGACCCATAATCGTATCCAAGAATGTCGCCAATATCTTTACTGTGCTTGCCTGCAATTTTTGCTAGGTCTTGGCTTGAATAACTGGCGATACCACGCGCAATTACTTTGCCTTTACTGTCTGTGACTTGGGTGACTTCACCACGAGAGAATTCGCCTTTAACTCGAACAACCCCTTTCGCCAACAAGCTACTGCCTTTAGTGTTAACTGCGTTCACCGCTCCATCGTCGACTACGATGTCACCAGCAGAAGCTGGGCCCGCTAGAATCCAACGTTTACGGTTTTCAAGCGCTTCAGCTAAAGGCAAGAAACGCGTGCCTTGTGGGTTGTCACTCAATGAATCAAACACCACATTTTCAGCACTGCCCGCAGCAATAATCACTTCAATACCCGCACGACGAGCAATATCAGCTGCCTGCAGTTTTGTCGCCATGCCGCCAGTACCTAACGTAGTACCGCTGCCGCCTGCGATCTTACGCAGTGTGTCATCAATAGTTTTCACTTCTTTGATGAGCTCAGCATTTGGGTCTTTACGAGGGTCTGCGGTAAACAGGCCTTTTTGGTCGGTTAATAGCAAAAGCTTATCAGCGCCGCATAAAATACCAACCAATGCCGACAAGTTATCGTTGTCGCCCACTTTAATTTCATTCGTGGCTACTGCGTCGTTTTCGTTTACTACCGGAATAATATCGTGCTCAACGAGCGCGTTGATCGTGTCACGTGCATTCAGAAAACGCTCGCGATCATCGAGATCAGCACGAGTCAGTAGCATCTGGCCAATCTTAAGGCCATAGATAGCAAACAAAGACTCCCAAACTTGAATCAACTGACTTTGCCCAACTGCCGCAAGCAATTGTTTGCTCGCCATTGAGTTGGGAAGTGCGGGGTAACCAAGGTGCTCACGTCCGGCCGCAATTGCACCAGACGAAACCATAACCACAGAGTGGCCTTGTTTTTTTAATTCAGCACATTGACGAACCAGCTCAACCATGTGAGCGCGGTCTAATGCCAATGTTCCACCAGTTAAGACACTGGTACCCAGTTTAACAACGACAGTTTTACGCTGTGTTGTTGTCCCGCTTTGATGATTTGTTGTCATGAAGTCTTTTATGAATAAAACAAATAAGAGGTGATGTTTTAGCAATCAACAGGGGAATTCACAAGCAGAAAAGGTGCGAAATCGCACCTTTTTGCTTTATAGAGAAGAGTAACCTTCAAAATCAGACGAATTCGACAGACTCTTCGTCTAACTGAACGCCGATTTCAAATTTCTTTTGAAGTTCATCAACCAGCTTTTGGTGAAAGGCTTCTTGAGTTCGAGAGACCTCAGCGATCGCCTTTTTAGGTAATGGCAAAGGATCCCAGTTACCATCGATGTTGTATTTACCCGTGTTGTACTTCGCCGAAAATCCTTCTTCCGACTTATCCAACTCCAACCACCAGCCCCAAAACTCACGTTCTTCTGGCGATTTTTTATCGTTCACACACACAGACAAGCAATCAAAAATATAGTGGCCTTCTTCTGATTGCGGCTCCCTTAAGTAAGGGCCTATAGCCTTTAAAACATTTAACAAGCGATAATGCGTAGGTTGTTGTGTCACTTCTGACATATTGAATCTCCATTTCAATGTTAAGAATGACGTTACTCAGAATGTTATACGTAGAAACTACGCAATTGGATTTTATAAATTATTTCTGAGTATCAGGTACTTACTTTGTACACTTTTCATGCTTAACTAATTTAGGAGAAATGTCATCTAAATAATTCATCCTCAAGCCACTTTATCGCCAATTCGAGGGATTGCTCATAACCTTGTGTAATTGATTTAGCTTTGATTTTCTTCGCTTTACCGTAATCACTGTAAATAGCAACAAGTTGGTTATCCATTGGAGGTGATACTGGGTCGCCCTCTAACGCTAATGCCAAGATAGGCACACTGGTTTTACTGTTTGACAGCAAACCTTGTACCTTGAGTGACCACGCCATCAATTGCCCAGAAAGACTATTGATATCAACGGCCCCTTTACCAAGACGTGAAGCCAAAACATCTAAATGCATTTTAGGCATCTGTTTCAGTTTGTCGGCATGAACAAAGATATCGTGAATTGGCGCGCCTAAAGAGATACACGCTTTAAGCTTATGCTGCTCAAGGAAAGATAATCTCACCATCGCATTGCCACCAAAGCGGAAGCCAAACAAGCCAACCTTGTGGTGATCGACCCACGGGATATTAGGCAGTTCATTCAAGACAGCTTGGTGAAGACAAGATGAGTCTTCTGTTAACGGCCAATGTGCACTGTGCCCTATCGATGGCATGTCTACCGTTAGCATTGCAATGTTCTTTGGTGCTAAGTAATCCCTAAACAAACGCCACATATCGGTTTGCAAGCTATCTAGACCAGCGCTGACAATCACAACCGGTTGTGGTTTGTCTGTTTTGGTAAGATGCAAGTTCGCTTTGATCTTCTTGTTTTGGTATGGAATATCAATCTGTTTGACGATCAACTTCGTATGCTTAATTGCTTCAGAATAAGCTGCGTTGGCCAACACTTGAGCCTGAGCCGCCAAATTGTCGTTCTTGAGATGTGGGTAGCCAGCAATGCTGAAGCACAACGATGCTGAAAACAGCTCTTCAGCCATTTCTTCACCCTTCTTCTCGTTCGAGCGATTTTGATGCTGCATACCCAGTTTGGTCCATTCGTATGCCCAGTTACCACTTCGGTAACCCATGACCGTATCAAGCCACTCATCGGTTGTACGAGAGTTATCTGATGACGCGATGCGAGCCAATACCGCTTCTTGCTCAATGGGGTTAACGCCTTGCCATACCCACTGAAGACGTCTTAGGTTTCGGTACCATGATGAGTTTTGCTGTTCACGCTTCTCATCCAATAGCGCTTCAGAGCTTGGCATGTATTGTGTCAGCATTGAGGTCTCTTTAGCCTGCTTGTGCTTTACAAACAAGGTTTCCGAAAGGTTCGAGCTCGTTTCTTCTGATTCAGACATTGGGATACTTAATAAGAAATGGTTGTTACTAATCATATAAAAAAAAATGACCCTATAAAGGGTCATTTCTCAAAAAACTAAGTTTACGCTTATTTTGACTTGCGATTTACCGGCTCAACGTAGCTTAGGCTAGTATCCCAAGGTTGCTCAATCCATGTGTCTTGAGCGATATCAACGATGTACTCATCTAGCAAGTCAGCACCAGATGGCTTTGCACACACAGCGATCAGTTTCGCTTTCGGGTACATTTCACGAAGCTTGCGTGCAGTGTCACCACTATCAACAAGATCTTCAACGATTAGGAAGCCTTCGCCGTCACCTTCAGGTGCTTTAACGACTGTCATATCACGTTGGTGATCGTGGTCGTAGCTAGAAATACAAATCGTATCTACGTGACGAATACCTAGCTCACGAGCCAAGATTGCACCAGGAACCAAACCACCACGGCTCACTGCCCAGATGCCTTTCCACTGCTCTGCTGGCATTTGCTTTTCAGCAAGTTGACGACAGTAAGTCTGCATGTTGTCCCAAGTGATAACGAATTTGTTGCTCATAGTATAAAACCTAATAATTTTGTCATGTTATTAGAGGCTACTTCAAACATAGCCTCTTCAGCGATTAAGCAGAAATCTAGACGATTAAGCGAAAGTATATTTAAGAATAAAGATAGCCGACATTACCCACACAGCAGGTGAAACGTCGCGACCTTTACCACTTAGCAGCTTAATTGCAGCGTAAGCGATGAAGCCTAGTGAGATACCCTCAGCGATAGAGTATGTCAACGGCATAAGCAGACATGTTACCACGACTGGGGCTGCTTCCGTAAGATCACGCCAATCAATACCAACTAGGCCAGACATCATCAAAATTGCTACATAGAACAACGCACCAGATGTTGCGTAGGCTGGAATCATACCGGCAAGCGGTGAGAAGAAAAGAGCCAGTAGGAACAAGATACCAACAACAACCGCTGTTAGACCAGTACGACCGCCCTCTGCTACACCCGCAACACTCTCAACGTAAGAGGTTGTGTTTGATGTACCTAACAATGCACCAATAGATGTTGCTGTAGAGTCAGCAAGCAGTGCTTTGTTTAAGCGCGGCAATTTGCCGTCTTCTTTGATTAGGTTTGCTTTCGTTGCAACACCAACCAGAGTGCCCGCTGTATCGAATAAATCGACGAACAAGAAAGCGAATACTACTGAAATCATACCTATTTCAAATACAGCAGAGAAATCAAGCTGCATGAATGTCGGTGCAAGACTTGGTGGTGTCGACATGATGCCGCCGTATTGAACGTCACCAATAGCAATACCAACAGCTGTGATAGCTAGAATAGCAATCATCACTGCACCTTTTACACCACGGTGAACAAGAGCAATCGTAAGGAAGAAACCAAGCGCACCTAGGATAGGAGCAATCGCGGTAATGTCGCCCAGTGAAACTTTCGTTGCTGGGTTAGAAACAACGATGCCTGCATTGCTAAGAGCAATAAACGCTAGGAAAAGACCGATACCTGCAGAGATACCAACACGCAGAGACATTGGGATCGAGTTGATAATCCATTCACGGATCTTAAAGATGCTTAAGAAGATGAAGATCACGCCCGATACGAAAACCGCTGCCAGAGCAACTTGCCACGTATAACCCATCCCCATTACAACAGCGTAGGTAAAGAATGCATTCAAACCCATGCCTGGAGCTTGAGCAATTGGGTAGTTAGCAACAAAGCCCATGATGAAACAGCCAATAGCAGCTGCTAAACAGGTTGCTACAAATACAGCGCCATGGTCCATACCAGCATCAGCTAGAATCATTGGGTTTACAAAAATGATGTAAGCCATTGTTAGGAAGGTTGTTAGACCTGCGATGATTTCAGTGCGCACATTGGTGCCATTTTCACTGAGTTTGAATAGCTTTTCGAACATTATCGAATCCTATAAGGGTAAAAAGTAAACGGTTGCGTAATCGATTGGCTGTGGATTATAAAGTTATCAAATAACAAATTCCAGATAGAATTAAGGCTCTAATCGATCTTTATCAGAATGCAGTATGAAACAGAGCGATTAAAAATGAAGATTGAAAGATAAAGTAACGATTAAAAACAATAAGATAAGTAAGATAAATACGATGAAAGTACTTGGCCATTTTTTAAACCATCAGTTATTTTCATTGAGAATCTAGCTAATAAATTCCGAATTCAAACCCACAATAGTTATGTATTTTTCAACAGGATCAGTAATAAGGCGCAAATTGATATTTCGGCGTTTAAAAAACAACCACGCAGAACAGCAGGAAAAGTGATAAGCGAAAGCGGTTTGGAAAAGTAGCAGGCAAAAAAAACGCCACTCAAAACTGAGTGGCGGTAGAATCTGTCAACCAAAAGGGCTGTAAAATAATTCCAATATATAGGGGTGAACAAAACTGTTCGAGTTACATGCTTGTGGTATTAGTAACCAAAGCTTGTAGGGTATGCAAAGTTGCTAGTGTAAACAGAGCTGTTAATCCAGAACATTGCAGATGGTAAACCTTTCATAACTATCACCTTAATAAATCAATAAAAAACGAATTTGATTTCTCGGTTCCTTGGAGGCGATAAAACGGACTCATCCTTTGAGCATTTACTCTTCACTTCAGAAGTTGGTTATTAATATACCCTAAAGAAAAAAGATTACAAGTGTTTTTTGATATACGTCACACTTTTGGCTATTTACGGTTATTTTACAAACTCATTTCTGTAATTAAATTACAAAATAGAATTAAACAAACGTTTACCTGTACCGTTTATAAGCATCAACGCGCTTATTTATGATCAGATAGACAAGATCGCTTTCAAAATTTGAGCTATTTGAGGTTTAGAACCGCTACTCGTCAAAACGCTCAAGTGGTATGCTGTTGCCATCAAAACAGACCCATATTTTAGATTTTTGTTCTAGTTTTTTGCCATTACAAAACCTAAATATATGGCTATCAAATAAAAAAGGAGTCATCCGTGTCTGAATTCCATTCTGAGATCAGTAAATTGTCCCCTGCCCCTATTTGGCAGTTTTTCGATAAAATTTGTTCAATCCCGCACCCTTCGAAACATGAAGAAGAACTTGCTCAATACATTATTGCTTGGGCAACAGAGCAAGGCCTAGATGTACGTCGTGACCCAACGGGTAACGTATTCATCAAAAAGCCTGCAACGGCGGGTATGGAAAACAAAAAAGGTGTCGTGCTGCAAGCTCACATCGATATGGTTCCACAAAAGAACGAAGACACAGTTCATGACTTCGCTAAAGATCCAATCCAACCATACATTGATGGTGAATGGGTTACAGCGAAAGGCACAACGCTTGGCGCTGATAACGGCATGGGCATGGCTTCTTGCCTAGCGGTTCTGGCTTCGAACGAAATCCAACACGGCCCTATCGAAGTTCTACTTACCGTAGATGAAGAAGCAGGCATGACTGGTGCTTTCGGTCTTGAAGCGGGTTGGTTAGAAGGCGATATCCTTCTTAACACCGATTCAGAACAAGAAGGCGAAGTGTACATGGGTTGTGCTGGCGGTATCGACGGCGCAATGACATTTGAAATTGCACGTAACGCGATTCCAGCTGACTTCGTAACACGTAAGCTAACGCTAAAAGGCCTAAAAGGCGGTCACTCTGGTTGCGACATCCACACAGGTCGTGCAAACGCAAACAAACTGCTTGCTCGTTTCCTAGCGGGTCACGCAAAAGAGCTAGACCTTCGCATCGTCGAATTCAAAGGTGGTAGCCTTCGTAACGCTATTCCTCGTGAAGGTTTCGTAACGGTTGCTGTTCCTGCTGAAAACCAAGAGAAACTGGCTTCGCTATACAACTACTACACAGAGCTGCTTTCAACAGAGCTAGGTAAAGTAGAAGACAGCATCGTGACTTTCAACGAAGAAGCTTCTGTAGAAATGGGCGCACTTGCGTCAGCAGACCAAGCTCGCTTTATCGCGGCACTTAACGCATGTCCAAACGGCGTGATTCGTATGAGTGACGAGATTGAAGGTGTTGTTGAAACGTCTCTAAACGTAGGTGTTATCACAACAGAAGAGAACTCAATCACAGTGCTTTGCCTGATCCGTTCTCTTATCGATTCAGGTCGTAGCCAAGTAGAAAGCATGCTTCACTCTGTTGCTGAACTAGCAGGCGCTAACATCGCATTCTCTGGTGCTTACCCAGGTTGGAAGCCAGATGCAGATTCAGAAATCATGCACATCTTCCGCGACATGTACGAAGGTATCTACGGTCACAAACCAAACATCATGGTTATCCACGCTGGTCTTGAGTGTGGTCTATTCAAAGAACCTTACCCGAACATGGATATGGTTTCTTTCGGCCCAACCATCAAGTTCCCTCACTCTCCTGATGAGAAAGTGAAGATCGATACGGTTGAGCTATTCTGGAATCAAATGGTTGCACTGCTTGCAGCTATCCCAGAAAAAGCATAATTCGATAAACTATGTATGTTCAATAAATGGTGTTTCCAATAAATAGGGCTCTTCACTAAATAGCACTTTTCAGTAAACACCGTTTATAGACACAAAATAAAACAGGTACTCAATGAGTACCTGTTTTTGTATCCAATCTTTGTAGCTATGTACTTGTGACTAAATAAACAATTAAGCGCGTGAAGCCGCGTAGCTTTCTAACTCATCAATTGAAGTTTGTGCTACTACTTCGCCGTCGATGAAATATGTCACCATCTCACCATCACGAACTCCGATCAATGTCGCACGCTCACCAGACTGGTAAGTGATGTCCATTTGGATCGTGTTTTCGTCGATCTGCTGCATTTGACCCTTCTCAATCATATCAGCACTCGTAATAGGACCCACTGGTGCTTCAGTCAGTGACTTATCAAGCTGATGGTTGATATCAAGGTAAGTATCAATCTTAGTATCAAATATATGCGGTGCACCTGTTAGTGGGTTGCTGCCCGTCCAGAACTCTAGTGAGTTGAATACCAAGTAATCAGCTGCAACTGTTAGACCGTAAGCCGGTGCAAGCAATATGTTCAAACCACCACGAGCGTAACGGTTATCAACGGCTTTAAGGTTGAACTTCATTAGGTAACCCGTTACTGCATTGCTACCAACACAGCCAGATAAAGCAACAGATACCACCGCTAGTGCTACAACTTTTGAAATTGTTTTTTTCATTTTCATCTCGATATTTGAATTTGGCCGCCAAAAAATGGCGGTGGATAATAGCAACCAACCAAATGACAAATATCAGTGTACTGTCAGAAAAACCACAATTTGAAACACCCTATAATGAGTCAAATTAAAACTGGAAACTTATTTATAGACAACTCCATAGAAAAATTTTGTCGTCACCGCAAACCGATTGATTCGTACTAAAAATCAACGATTGGTACATTCCGTGTTAACGAATTATCACCATGTTGAGAACAACCTAAATGGCAAGACTAAAACCTAATCAACCATTCGAATTACTTGGTTATACTGTTCAGCCAGGACAGCGAATGGAGATTGAACTGCAAGCGGCTCAGCTTTACACGCACTCTCCACTTTCGATCCCGATTGAAATTATTCACGGTCGCCAAGCAGGCCCAACACTGATGGTAAATGCGGCTATCCACGGCGATGAGCTAAACGGTGTTGAGATTGCACGACAACTGACAAACGCGATTGATCCAAAGAAACTGAAAGGTACCTTGATTGTTGTGCCTATCGTTAACGTGTTTGGCTTTATCCATAAATCTCGTTACCTACCAGACCGTCGTGACCTAAACCGTTGCTTCCCTGGCAGTGAGAAAGGATCGCTAACATCACGCATCGCTTACACTTTCTTTGAGAATGTGGCGAAGCACTGTGATTTTATTTTGGATCTACACACAGGTGCGATTCACCGTACTAACTTGCCACAGATCCGTGCAAACCTGTCGAACCCAGAAACATTGCGCATCGCAAAAGCGTTCGCAACACCAGTGATCATTGATTCTCCGCTGCGTGATGGGTCACTTCGTAGCGAAGCGGAAAAATTGGGTATCCCTGTATTAACTTACGAAGGTGGTGAAGCGTTGCGTTTTGATCACCTAGCGATTCGTGCGGGTTACCTTGGCGTACATCAAGTGATGAAAGAAATCGGCATGCTGCGCCCAAACCGTAAAAAGTTGCCAGAGCCAGTGTTGAGCAAATCCACCAGCTGGATCCGCGCTGAGTCAGACGGTATTTTGCGTAACATGGTGAGACTTGGCGAACAAGTTGAAGCAGGACAAACCCTCGCTTACATAAGCTCTCCGTTAGGTCACCAAGAAGGCCAAGTGATCACAACCAAAGGCGGTATCGTGATTGGCCAACAAACTCTACCGTTGGTAAACGAAGGTGACGCAGTATTCCACATTGCTTACTTCAAACAAGATGACGATGAAGTGGGACAATCAGTTGAGAGCTATATTGAAGAAGTAGCGGAAGATGATTGGCTAACGGCGCTTAACAACTAATCAATGAATGACATGTAGTCACTAGCAAGAAGTGGCTACATTTTCGAAAATAAACTCCACAAACTAAAAAGCCCCAATACACTTTTGACTAGAAAGAAAAAAGTTATATTGGGGCTTTTTTTACTTGTCCCTTATCTTAAAATTAAGGAACCTGTAAATTAATTAAGCGCTAAATTACTCAGCGTCTTCTTGCTCTTCTTCACGAGCTTTTGCGCGTGCTTCACGTGCTTGCTCAGCTTTAAGCTCTTTAGTATGACGTAGTTCGTCACGCTCTTTACGCTGCTCTGATTTACGCTCGTTACGTTCAGCTTGGTTTGCGATGAAAGATGCTAACTCTTTCTCTGCCCACTCTTGTGCTAGAGCTTCAGTTTCAAAACCAGACTCACGCTTAGATACTGTTGTGCTGCGAGACGTTACTTGACGAGTAATCTCTGCACACCAACCGTTGCGTTTTTCTGTAAGGCGGATATCAAATTTTTTGTTCTTAGACATGTTCTATTTTTCCTAAGGGAGATCATTAAGGGATCGGTCAACTTTGATAACTCCATCTAAGTGAGCATCTTTTAACACCATCCCTTGGTAAGCGCGGTATTAGAGCACAAATCAATGAATATTGCTGCAAATATTTGCAGCGGATCACACTCCAGTGCTGTAAATCGTTTGTGCCGGATTTCAATGGGTTCGTAACTCTCCGATTCACCATCAACTTCTATGCTATTTTATCGACAACAATGAAATGAACTGTTCTCAAACAGAGACAAATTAAAGCGATAACTAGCTGCGATCAAAAAGGGAAGCTCAGTGCTTCCCTTTAAAAATGTGTTAGAAAATCAATACGCTTACCCCGGATGACCATCCACTCTTGGTGTTAACAGCATCATGCCAAACTTCCAGATAAAAAGACCAAACGCCAACGTCCATAAACCCGCGCTGATGTTGACCATCTCAAATAAGTAAGCAGGGAAGAAAGTGACACCTAAGCTACGAACTAATGCCGCGATAAAGATAGCCGAGAACGCCAGTGCCATACTTGGCCCTTTATAGATAGCACGGCCTGTATGTCCCATGGTGACACGTGTGATCATCGCAAGAATGAGCCCACTCAAACCGCCAATCGCAAACAGGTGCAGCATGTTATGGCTTGCAAATGGATTATCTAACAAGCCTCTTAGCAACAAGCTCAAAGGAATACACAGATAAGCCGCATGCAGTGACCACACCAAAGGCTCAGACAACGTTGTCCAAGGCTTCCAACGAACAAAGCGCACCAATTGAGTCATACCTGCAAACACCATCAACTCATTGCCCACTTGAGCAAAGGTCAACGGGAAGAAGCTCAGCACAAACAATCCAACCAAAGGCAGATTCGCTAGCCATTCCAACCAAACCAGTGGTTGTGCTTTTTCAAAGTCAAAACGACGGGCCGTGAAGAACGGGATAACTCGTCCACCCATTACGGATAATAGCAAGGTAAACCACCATAACATTGCGTGCCATACTGCAGACGATGGGAATGGAGGCATGCCTTTAATCGTCGCGTAACTAGCAAAGTTGGCGACGATAGCCAATATAAACAGCGGCACAAAAAACAAGTTCTTCCAGCCTTTCGATTTCACGACACGGAAACCAATCTCGTAAGCGGCAAAGATCAAGAACAACGCTTCAACCGATGAGATTAACCACAATGGCGCCGGTGTCCAAAATAGAATACGAGGTGCGAGCCACAAACCAACGAGCGCTGCTAATCGATAATGTTTAGTTCCGTTGACTCCCGTCCACGTTTGCACCGCAGTCAGAACAAAACCAACCACAATCGCCATAGAAAAACCAAACAGCATTTCATGTACATGCCACCAAAGCGCGGGTACTTTTAACACTTCAGGCTGACCGTTTTGGAACATGACAACCCAAGCGACGATAGCAATCACGGCATAGAGACTGCCAAGAAAGAAGAAAGGTCTAAAACCTAAACGAAGATAAGCTGGAATCGCATCTTCTACGCTTTTATCTGTGATATTTAACAAACTCATTCCTCATTTCAGATAACAAGCCAAGTGTGGCTTATATTGAATTGCTACCAATAGCCAAATTCAAGGTGCAGTAATCATCACCGCAATATTGCCTAACACAATGCATGAAACGCGCCAAAGATATAAAACCAATAAAAACAAGCAACAAGGTGTATTTAGAGAACAAAAAGTGTCAATTAAACACACCACAAAAAGTCATTTAGACTCGAATGCGTGTAAAATAAAAACTACTGACATTTGATGAAGCCAAACATATAGTAAGACTAGTCTCAAATACAAAAGAACAGACAGGGAACGCGATGTATATTTTTGGTTATGGTAGCTTGATCAACTCCTCTTCTCGTCAACTCACAGGTCAAACAGGACAAGCTATTCCTGCGATAGTGCACGGCCTAGTGCGTCACTGGAGTAAAATCGACGACAGCTATGTTTTGTCACCGTTGATCGTCAATCTTGGTGAGGGACAAGTGAATGGTGTTTTGCTTGAGGTTGATGATGTTGCGTTGGCTGAATTTGATCGCCGTGAGCGTGGTTATCACCGAATTGAGTTAAGAAGCGATCAGATAGAGAGCCAAACCGACTTTAAAGCGGATCAATCGATCTGGGTATACATCAAAGACGAAATCGAAGCGCCTTGTGAAAACAGCCCTATCGTTCAAACCTATGTTGATACCGTCATGGCAGGATGCTTAGAGGTGTCTGAAAGCTTTGCAGCGCACTTTGTGGAACATACACAAGGTTGGCACCATCCATTAGAAAATGATCGCCACCAGCCGAAATACGGCAACCTTGCTGGGGTTTCTGATCACCACCACAGTGTGATTGATGGCTTGATACTGACCGTTCGTAGCTAGTTGATACTCATAATTTGTCGGTCTACATAGCTTGTTGCACTTAGTCAGTGAGCTCGACCGTTAACTGTTCTAAATCGAGATTAAATAACTCAAACCTGTAAACACCTAAGGGGTTAGAGCTAACTTCGAACAAAAGAAAAAGCGCTAGGGGGAGCTAGCGCTTTTAAGACCAACTAAGTCCGTTTAGCCCGGTAGTTTTTTTCAGCTATATCATTAAGATATAAACAATTTTTTTACTTAGGTAAATCAAAAAGCCTATTCTTTACGACTACTTTTAGTCGTAAATTAAGTATAGTCGGGTTCTTATAATAAGCCGGATTTTTCTAAAAATAATTCACATAAAATTGATGACCAAACAACTGCTGCAACTATGCAGCAACCACAGATGAAACGGCTTGTGTAAAAAGCTTTCTAAGTAGCTTATTTTTATCATCTAAATGCTTAGCCTTGCGATAGATGAGCTGTATATCAAAATCAGGCACATCGATAGGTGGCTCCACTGCTACCACGGTATCTTGGTCTTGAGTATCATTGCGTGCCACCAGTTTGGGGACGATACACAATAACTCCCTACCTCTTATCAAACGTTTTACTGTTAAAAAATTGCTTGAAGATATAGCCACTTTTCGGCTGAAGCCTAATTCAGCCAAACGTTTATCGACGCCAGTCTTTAAAGACCCAGCAGGAGAAACAAGAGCATGCTCGACAGCAACAAACTGTTCTAACGATATCGGCCCCTCAATAGATACAACCGACTTGTCGAATAAACAGACATGTTGCTCTGTGTACAAATGCGTGGTTCGATATTGCTTTGAGACCTCACCAAAACTGCCTATCGCCATATCAAGCTTGGCGTCTTCAAATACTTGCTGATAGTTACTCCGGTTTACATTGAACAGCACGACTTGCGAATTAGGAGAGGATTGCTTGATGAGGTCAAACAATGCTGGCGCGAACATCTGCTCAGCATAATCGGTAAGACCAATCTTCCAAGTCCCTTTATAAGTCGCGGCATCAAACGATTTAGACAGTAACACCTCTGACTGGATGGTATTGAGCAGAGCTTCTACCGTACTGGACAGTTCAATGGCTCGATCGGTCGCCTCCATCTTGCTACCCACACGCTCAAACAAAGGGTCATCAAACAACTTTCGCAGTCTTTGTAAGCTATGACTCATCGCTGATTGGCTGACATAACAACGTTCAGCGGCCTTGCTAACGCTGTTGGTTTTATACAATGCCTGCAGTGCAATCAACAAATTAAGGTCGACCCCTTTCCAGTTAAAATCAGCCACAAATCAATCCTATATCATTCATAATCACAATTAAAACAATTAATTTGAATCATAATCTAACTCCACATAAATTACGCTAAACATTTATCTGGAATCGATCATGCTTTCAATTTTTAAAACCTTTTTCTGGCTTGGCTGGATTAGCTTTGGCGGACCAGCGGCACATATTGGCTACTTCCGTAAAACCTTTGTTGAGAAACTGAATTGGTTATCCGACGAAGAGTACGGGCAAATTGTCGCCCTCAGTCAATTTCTGCCTGGTCCAGGCTCAAGTCAGGTTGGCTTCGCGGTTGGTTACAAAAAAGGTGGCTTAACCGGTGCGATTGCCGCATTTGTCGGTTTCACCTCCCCTTCTGTCATCCTAATGTTGATATTGGCCTTAGTGAGCAACCAGTTGTTGGAAGCACCGCTTTTCATTTCAATCATCCACGGACTTAAGCTACTCGCGGTCGTGGTTGTAGCTGACGCCACTTTCGGCATGTACAAAAACTTTTGCCAATCAAAGATGGCAACAGCACTGTGTGTGATCACCGCGATTGTTCTACTTTTGATTCCAGGGATCTGGCCTCAAGTCTTAGTACTCCTATTTGCAGCGATGGTTGGCAGTAAGTTCTTAACCTCGCAAGACTTAAAAACAACGCCTTCGACACATAAGATATCCATAACACCGCTAGTGATTTTTGTAGCACTACTGATTGGTTTACCTCTGTTCAGTGCATACTCTCAAGGCATTGAAGTCTTTGGTTTATTTTACCAAGCAGGCAGTTTGGTATTCGGTGGCGGACACGTGGTTCTTCCTCTGCTACAAAATGGTATTGGTGATCAACTGTCCCAAGATACCTTCCTAACAGGCTATGCCGCTGCGCAAGCTGTACCTGGCCCAATGTTTACATTAGCCACTTATCTAGGCTATGTGTTGATGCCATCGGCACCGATTACAGGTGCACTGCTCGCAACAGTTGCGGTGTTCTTACCGGGTTTCTTATTGCTACTGGCTGTACTGAAGAATTGGCAGGCGATTGCAAGCAAGCCTTTGGTGGCAGGTGCGCTTACCGGTGTGAATGCAGCAGTTGTTGGTCTATTGCTTGCGGCCCTGTATCAACCCATCTTCACAAGCGCAGTGAGCAGCGGCATAGACTTCGCTCTGATCATTGTTGGTGTGTGGTTATTAAAAACCGTAAAGGTCCCGATTGTAGGGTTAGTGGGTGTGTTTATGTTGTTTGGCGCAATTACAGGTTTGGCGATCTAAGCTATCAATTAATAGACAGACAAATAAGAAGTGAGAGGTTTGATCGCTTACTTCTTGTTTTCCCGCTCTTCTTTCAAAAACTAAAAGCACCTTTTACTTCCTATAGTGGTTTAACCCCGTGGAAGTTAAAGAACAAATTGCAATCAATAAGCGGTACAAAGCTCAGCGGCCAAAATGATTTTTGGTGTTCAGGAAGGTAATACCTTAAGAAAGCGATTAAGTTATTACATGGATTGACATGCTCTCTCGCCATAATGTAATCGTAATGCCACCCCTTCTGTAAGGCGTGTTTTCTTGTCGTCATATAACGGCCTATTTTCCAAGCGACCCCAGGATCGGTAGGAATCAAAATAGACAGAGTGCCTCCAGGTTTTAACACTCGCAACCACTCTTTGATCACCAAGTGAGGCTCGTATAAGTGCTCCAATATATGAGTTGCGATCACGCGATCAAAACTATTGCTTTCAAAATCTAACTCACAAGCATTAGTTACGTTAAAAGTGAGTTTGTCATAAGAATTGATACGACTGAGTTGCTTATCTGCTACTTCGAGTGCTGATGCATCGCCATCACTAACAATGTATTCGTCGAAGGTGTGCTTAACATGCAATAAGTGTTCGCCCGTTCCTGAGCCCACTTCTAACACTCTCGAAAAGTGTTCACTTTCACCAAATGGCTTTTCACATGCTATGTGGCCAGCTCTCATCACATAACCCGTTGTATTGCCGTTATAAACTCGCTCATCATATTCGTCACTGAAACGGGACAAATAATCGATCCACTCTTTGTCTTCATCCTTGCTTGTTCTCATGATTGATTCCTATTCAGATAGCGTTTTATCACTCGTTCTTAATATAGAAAGAATCCTCATCTCTCGCCTACCTCGTGATACGTTGTCGAGTATCAACCCACAGAAAAAAGACATCACCGCTATCAACGCAATTGAGCTAGACAAAATCGCAGTAGGCACCCTTTCGACAAGCCCAGTATCGATGAAGTCGATGATAACGGGGATTCCTAAAACCAATGAAATGAAGCAAAGCAACATAGACAACACGCCAAAGAAAAACATTGGCTTTACATCTCTCAATAAGAACAAAATGAAATTGAGAATTTTGAGCCCATCACTAAAGGTATTCAATTTGCTGGCTGTGCCTTCAGGCCTTGATTGATATTGCGTCGAAACTTCTTTGATTGGCATATTATGATGTAGCGCATGAACGGTAAGCTCTGTTTCTATTTGGAAGCCATCACTGAAAATGGGTACGGTTTTGACAAATCGATGGCTCATAATTCGATAACCAGAAAACACATCACTCAATTGAGCATTGAATGCTAAATTAATCAGCGATGAAAACAGCTTATTTCCTAGGATATGCCCTTTGGGATAAGCCATTGAAGCTCGCTCTCGACTTCCAATAATCATATCGAGTTTTTCATTATCCAATTGTTCGATCAGCGCAGGACATATTGACGCATCGTAAGTGTCATCACCATCAGCCATCACATAGATATCAGCATCAATATCAGAGAACATTCTCCTGACAACCTCCCCTTTACCTTGGCGAGGCTCATGTCGAACAATAGCCCCAGCTTGCAAGGCCTCGTTTACCGTGTTGTCGGTTGAGTTGTTGTCATACACATAAATAGACGCATCAGGTAAAGCCTGCTTAAAAGACATAACTGTCTTTCCGATAGCACCCGCTTCATTGAAACATGGGAGTAATACTGCAACTTTTATACTATTCATAAACTCTCCCTAACCCTAAAGATTCGGTAGCCATCAGGAACATCGTCATATATGGTCTCCAACCAGCTGGGAACATTTGAGCTGTATAATTTGTTTATAAGAGCCTCTTCACTTGCTGATTTTTTCAAAACCATTAAGTGGGCGTCATTTCCTATAACAATATAATCAATGTTCTTAGCTTGGATTTCGTCCTTGGCTAAACTCATATCCCCCTCTAACATAACCTCTATAAGAAATTGATTACCAACAATATTTCTATGATAAGGGGCTGCAATTATGCGGTTATTAGTGTGTGCCAACACAGGTGCTCCCGTCTCAATCCCAGTAAGAATAACCTTTGATTCGATGCCCTTTTCTTCCAATACTCTAAATAGAGTTTTCTTGTCATTTTCAACCGCATTTCTTTCGAAGTCATCATTACCAACCGCTATCACTAGAAATGCCATTACTAATGGAGCTCCTAATAATATAATCAACACTTTAAATATTGAATATTTTACAAACTCAGACAACCTTATAACTACATAAGCCTGAAAAGGGCTTGATAAAATAAAACATAATCTTATCACCCTAACCTGCCAGAATATGGCAAGGAATAAATTCAATACGAAAATAATATACAAGATTGTACAATGATGATTATTAACTCTAAAAAAAGGATACAATAAAGCAGGGATGACCAGTAACACATAATTATCAATAGATAATAATCCATTCTCACTTATATACTGAAAAATTGATTTAGCTTCAGAAACATGGTCAAGCCAATAAGTCTGAAGTATAGGTGGATAATCGACAAACAAAGCACTGGTAATATTTGGATATAACAAAGCTACTGGAGTCACATATCCAACACCCAATATAACAAACACAAACGAACGCAACCCAAAAGGCCAACTATCAAATTTAAACCAATTGTAATTATTAATAAAAGCCCAACCGACAAAAAACAAAACCACAATAACAAATGACACTTCATCGTACTTAAAATAAAAGAACTCATTATAAGGTCTGTTTAATAAAACGGAGATAACAACTGAAACACAGCAGAACAGATATAGCCTTGATACATAAACAAACCAACTCTTGCTAACAAAAAAACAATACACAGTGTAGACGATAAAAAAACTCGCAAACAAAAGGATATTGTCTAACCCAGTCCATAACGACAATGCCAATAGAATAGATTGAGCATACACTCGCCATAATTGATTAATTTGACTTACAGTTATAGGTGTTAGAGATAGGAACAAGATAGCCAAAATAAGCTGAATATTATGGTGATCTATGGAGCCAGGAATAAAATGCATAACCGATGGGGAAAACAGAGCAAACATCATGCTCAAAAACCGATAGCGCTCTCCGAAGTAGTGGTTACATAAATAGAAGCATGACAGTGAATAGAGGAGTAGATAAAGCAAAGGTACAATAGAAATAGACAGTGAATAAGCGGTACTTTCATCCACAACAAACAATAAAGGATACGCAATAACAGAAAGTATCAGATCGGGGAATCGGGACCAATGGATAACAATACCATCAGCGGCATTGAAATTATCCATTGGTTTTAGATACCAACGCCCACTATTCATCCAATCTTGAAATTGAACAAAGCGCATGTAATCGTCATTATCATTTAAAACCAGTGTTGAGATACTCTCCCATTTATAGAAAAATATCGCAGTCGCACACAGCAGCCAAACAACAGAAATAATGATGATATCTTTATTAAAACTTTCACTCTTAGGCAAGATGAATATCCTTTTCATTAACCCAAAGATAATAATTTAAGTCGTTACTGCTCCATCTCTCTTACCTCAGATAACGCTCTATTTAAGTTGTCATTCGCCACTTTATAATAAGATGCTTTTTTATCGATAGCTTGTTGTAGATAGGGAATGGCTTCGTCAGGCTTACCCTGCAAAATTAAAAAATAACCGACATTATTCAAAGCTTCAGGAGCTTCCATGTGTCTCATAAAAACGTTGGTTGCCTTTTTGATATCCCCGGCAGCCAAGTAAATAAGCGCAAGGTTGTTTTGAGCCTTTTCATTATTAGGTTCTATCTCTAAAGCCGAACGAGTGTATTGATACGCTTCCTTGTAATTGCCATACATGTAGTGGGAGTACCCCATATTCAACAAAGCTTTAACTGAACTTTTGTCTATTGTCAGTGATTTTTTAAAGTACTCTTGCGCTATCTGGTGTTTTCCATCGACATCTTCCAGCACACCTATCCCCATGAAAGCTAATTCGGGAGACATGCTATCAACCTTCAAACCAGCCACTTCACTTTGACTTAAGGCTTGGTAATTTTTAATTGTTTCACTACTTTTTAAACGAACTTGATCTGCATTAATCGCTTTAAAGAAATAACTCCGCCCTTCCTCTTTGCGACGCTGCTTTGTATACAAAACACCTAATTGCTCTAGGACTTCGGTATGTGCAGGGTTAAAATCTAATGCTGCTAAATAAGCTTTCTCGGATAGTGCATAGTTACCACGAGATGAATGAATTTGGCCTATCGTAAAAAGCGTTTTATCGTGAAACTCTTTCTCAGGAAAGGATAGAGAGCGAATATATTCATAAAGGGCCAAATCGATATTGTTATCCCTCAATGCTACATCACCACGCATAATGGCTTCTTTCTCACTCAGTGGAGGGTCATCACTGCTTAAGGTATCGATTGGTTTACCTGAATACAACTCTGCATCAAATTGGTTTGTCGGCTCATCCGAGGATGCACAACCAAGAATAACGAACACTAATAAAGCTAGAAAATATCTACTCACTCGTATCATAAACTTACTCCTGGTGCACCAAGTGCATCAATAACAATAATGATCCCAGGCCCTAACGCGACAATAAAAAAGCAAGGCCAAATAAACAACAACATAGGGAACAACATTTTAGTCGGTATCTTGGCCGCGATTTCTTCAGCAGCTTGCTGACGCTTATCTCGAAAATCTACCGTATAATCACGAAGAGTCTGCGCTAAGCTTCCCCCCATTCTAGACGCATGAGAAAGCAAAGAAACCAACCCCTCTAATTCGACTAGCCCCGTCCGGTCAATGAACTGCCTTAGCGCATCTGGCATGGTGACACCTGCTTGTATCTTGGCAAAAACAGTCTCCAATTCATCGGCTAACTCTGGCTGAGAAACATAAAGCTCAGAAGCAACTCGTCCAAGTGCTGCATTAAAGCCTAGACCAGATTCCGTACAAACTACAAGAAGATCAAGAGCATCTGGTACACCATTTCTAATTTTCTTCTGTCGCTCTTTTTGCAACTTGCTCAAGATAATATTGGGAGTGAAAGTCCCAAGAAAGACGCAGGTCATGATCAATAAATTATTGTAGCTACCACCGAATGAGATGTAATAAACCATAAAGCCCGCGATGATACCGACCAAACTCGATAACACTTTCAATGCATAAAAAACCGATAACGCATTTTTTTCATGAAAGCCTGCATGCATCAACTTTTGTGAGTAGGTTTCATTATCCTTTTTATTACCTTTACTAATAAAAGGACTCAGCGACTCCAACGTATTAGAGAAGTCATAAGGCTTTCTATTATTGGGTGAACCCGTTTCTGATATCTGTTTGAGCTTTTTATCTAAAGGGGATCGGGTTCCCAAAATAAACAACCCTAGAGTCAATGTTAACAAAATGGTGGTAAGCAAAATCATTACGTAGATAACCATCTGAGAGCTGACTCCAAAGTCCGCTAACATTTGCTTCCAAACTTCAATGTTTAATAATTCCATAGGTTAAATCTCTATGCTGATGATTCGCTTAATCCATAGGGCTCCAATCGCTAAAAGTACGATACCAACACTGACCATTGAAACGCCGCGAGGGTCATTATAAAGCGGCTCAATATAATCTGGATTCGCCACTTTTAAAGCAAAAAACAAACCAAATGGGGATAAGGTTAATATCCATGCTGATAGCCGACTTTCAGCAGAAAGCGTTTTTATTTTCCTTTCTAGCTTAAAGCGAGATCTTAGAACTTCGGATACTTTTTGAAGATTTTCGGAGAGGTTACCCCCCGTTTCTTTCTGCAACATTACGGCACTAGAAAAAGCTAACATTGATACGGTGGGGACACGCTCTGCCATTTGTAAGATAGCCAAACGTAAATCGTAACCATAGTTAAGTAGGTTATAGGTATTTTTAAACTCGGCACCGATAGGGTCAGGGAGTTCTTCACCAACCTCATTGAATGATTGAATTAGCGGCTGCCCAGCTTGTAATGCTCGTCGAATAATATCCAACGCTTCAGGGAGCTGCTCTTCAAATCGAGCCATTCGATAACTCACTCGATTTTGCACATACAGGTAAGCAACAACCCAGACAGCAATGAATGCAGTTAGGCTAATGAACCACTCTTGTTGAGTCATTATTGATATCAGAGTGAGCGACACACCGCATAGAGCAACAATGAGTAAAAAGCGACTTAGCGAAACTCTAATACCGGCTAACTCCAACATCCGTTTTAAGCCAGCAAAATAAGGGATAACGATGAGCTTGCGATCTAATGGGGATAAGTCTTTATTATAATGCTCTTTGAGTAGCGATAAGCTCTCTTCATCGATATTACGTTGGGTCTCTTTCAAACGTCGAGAAAGCTCTTTATGCTTAGCTTTTTTCCCCGCAGCAGGCAATAACAAAGCTTGGGAGATAAAAAGCACCGCGATGAATAATAGGCCGAGTGAAACACTTACATTATCCATAATATCTCCTTAACCATGAGTCTCAGTGAAGAGCTCGAAAGGCAGATCGAGTCCACGTTTAACTAACTGGTCATGATATTGAGGTACGACCCCCGTCGCAGTGAAATAGCCGATAATATTGCCATCTTCATCAATACCTTTACGTTGAAAACGGAAAATTTCCGACATGGTAATCACCTCCCCCTCCATGCCGTTGATCTCTTGAATGCTCACCATACGGCGCTTACCATCTTCTTGTCGCTCCATTTGAACAACAAGGTGGATAGCCGAAGCAATTTGGGCTCTTAAGTTTTTGGTTGAAATGTTCCAACCAGCCATAGAGAACATGTTTTCAACACGGCTTAAGGCATCTCGGGGGGTATTGGCGTGAATAGTTGCAAGAGACCCATCGTGACCAGTATTCATTGCCGCCAACATATCAACGGCTTCGCTACCACGCACCTCACCAACCACAATTCGGTCTGGTCGCATACGTAAGGTGTTTTTGACCAACTCTCTCTGACTAATCTCCCCTTTCCCTTCTAAGTTAGCAGGGCGGGTTTCTAGGCGAATAACATGGGGCTGTTGAAGTTGTAACTCTGCAGAGTCTTCTATAGTAATGATTCGTTGGTCTCGAGGGATGAAACCAGAAAAGATATTCAGTGTGGTTGTTTTCCCTGACCCCGTCCCTCCTGAAATCAAGATATTAAGTTCTCCTTTCACGGCAGCTTCGACAAACTTAGCCATTTGAGGCGAGACGGAGTCGTAGCTAATCAAGTTATCCATCGTCAAACGATCAACGGCAAAACGACGGATTGAAACGGAAGGACCATCAAGAGCCAAAGGAGGGATAATGGCGTTAACACGTGACCCATCAACTAAGCGCGCATCTACCATAGGTGATGCTTCATCTATCCGACGCCCTACCTGACTTACTATGCGATCAATAATGTTTCTCAGGTGACGGTCATCCAGAAAAGTGTATGGCGTTTTTTCGAGTTTACCCCTTCGCTCAACGTAAACACTTTTAGGGCCGTTGACTAATATATCGGAGACCGTTTGATCGGCTAATAGAGGCTCAAGCGGCCCAAGGCCAAAAACCTCATCTTCTATCTGCTTGATAACCCGCTTACGCCCTTCGGCACTGAGTGCATGGCTCCCATCGTCAGCCATCAATTGTACGATGGCTTCATGTAGGTCTAGCTTAGCTCGCTCTTTTTCCAAGCTTGAAAGCAACCCTAAGTCTAACGTTTCAAGGAGCTGCTTATGGAAAAAGTGTTTAATTGATAGCTCTTGCTCGAGAACTTTCCGAGCCTCATCAATCGCCTTTTCTTTTTCTACATGAGCTTCTGCACTGCGAGAGTGGCTAGACACCTCAACGCTTGATAAACGTTCAACAGGATTGGCATCTTCTGAATCATGCGAAATCTGTTCTACTCTTTTTTCAAACTCTGGATTTACATTTTTTCGTTTAAAGAACATCACAATCCCTCGCGTTTACTTTTTATCAACCCATTATGAAAACAGCTTTTTCAGCCACCCTTTCTCTTCCTGCTCTGGTGGTGAAAGAATGTGTGACAAATCGATAATAGAGCGAGTAATAGAACTTTTCTTTCTCGACTGAACTAGCGGTTGCCCCAAGTTGGCACTCTCTAATGCAACTTTGAAATCATTAGGCATAAGGTGTATGTCATGCTTACCTACCGCCTGTTCAATATCTTTTAATTTAATTGAGTGTCGCTTTTCATAACGGTTCAGAATGACCTCAATAGAATCACTTTGTAAGCCATACTCAAATTTCAGAGACTTAATGAGTCGACTTGTGTTTTTGACTGACACTAGGCTCTGTTGCAAAACAAGAAGCACCTTTGTTGCTGGTGATATTGCGGATGCAAACACATGGTCTAATCCTCTAGAGAGGTCAATGATCACATATGGGTAAAAACGGCGTAATATAGGAAGCAATCGGCCTATTTTCTGTGCCTGTTCAAAGTCATCAGCATTGTTCTCATGCTTAAAGCTTAGAACATGTAAGCCAGATTCGTGCTTATTTACCAAAGTTCCCAACGATATTTCATCTAGGTCATTCGAACTATTGATCGCATCCGAAACACTATAAGTAGGAACAATATTTAAATAATCAGGAATCACACCAAATTGAAGGTCGATATCAAGTAACAAAACCTCACCGGGGTGCTGACTGGCCATCTCAATAGCGGTATTCAACGCCAAGGTGGTCGCCCCCATTCCCCCCTTGGTGTTTAAAAACAGAATAAACTCACCGTAGCTTGAGTTCTCAAGCTTTTCGGCCGCCGTTTTCTTGAGCAGTGGGAGCAAATCAGAAAGCGTCACGTTGTGAGATAAGAAATCAGAAGCCCCTAGACGCAGCGCGATTTTTAATGAGCCATTGTCACTTTCATCACCGAGTACAACTAAAGATAAATCTTGTTCTTCTAGCGATAGATCATAACCCTGTAGCTCAACCATTTTTTGAGCCCAGTTGCCATGTGCTTCAACAAAAATAAGTTCTGGAACATCGGCACTTTTTAAGTACTCCTCACTCATTGCTCCGAGAGAAAATGATGTCACATGCACATTTCGACATTTCTTCAGCTCTTGGCTCATGTGTGAGAGAAAACCCTCAGTACTGTAGATCAACCAGACTTTTAGGTTTGTTCTCAAACGCGTAATATCGTTCTCATTAGGCGTGATTTTGATCGCTTCCCCCATACCGCTACTCCTGTATAAAATAACTTATGGACACCGATTCCGAGTTTCGGAGTCCGCCCTTACCACACCTAAACTTTCTGCAGGTAAGATGGTTTCAAATGAGGGAGCAGCCAAGTAACCACTCGTACCTAAAAAACTCAAATTATCAATTAATTGAATTCCGTACCCTGTCGCTCGTGCCCTTACAAATTTAATGCTACTAAAGACAGGATCCGTATCATAACCAGATGTAATTTCATTCCCACTCACATCTAAATATGCAACTTCCAAATTCGCCGCGGTAAAACCAACAAGAGGGAGATCAGCAACAACCATTCCCGCGATATTGTCCCTATCAGCAACGTAGCAAACCGTGGCTAACCTTGCTGCCTTTCTGGTCGCTTCACTGACCATTTGAAGCGAAAATATGTAAGCACCCAGCGCTAAAATAAGGAAGACCAAGAGAAAGACTAGCCAAGACACTATGGTAAATTCGATAATAGCGATGCCTTTAATACGCCCTTTGTACCGTTTCATCACAACACCCTCATTATCGAAGAGACACTAATCGGAATAGAAAAGCTCGCCGAAGAAAACGGGATCGACACAAAGTGAGGAATATAATTGTAGGTCACACTCACACGTACATAGCTATCTGTATTCGGTGGGCTAATTGTCACGTCAGAAACAACTAAATTCGACAATATCGCCGTTCCAGCTGTGTTTTGACCATAAACCACCACATTCTGTATTTCTGACGACGGAGCCAGCGTTCCACCTTTGGTTCCATAGACTTCACTAACCGCATAGCGGGCGCCATTTTGAACGGATTTAGATATCACATTGTAGTGAATCATCATATTGCCCAGTTCAAGCACTAATATAAGGAAGAACAGCAATACAGGAGTCGCGATTACCATCTCGATAGCAGCAAAGCCACGATTAGATTTAATTAAAGGTTTCATAATCAAGACTCCCCACTATCAGGATCCTTATACAAAACAATCTTATAAGTTCCTTCCGTTGTTGATTCTGTACTACCTGAACCACCAACCACACTACAGGAGTGAATGAACTCACCAAAGACGGCTGGTGTACCTGAGTTATTAGTTGGTGCTTTTTGCAACAAGAAAAAACAACCAATTTTATTCACAGTAAAGTCAGTGGCACCACCACTTTTACCTGTGCAATCCACCATAGGTATCGGTAAAATACGACGCCAAGCGACACCATTTGCTGCGCACCCTGAACCATTACTTGCTATACATGCGTTGGTATCAGCTTCATATTGCGCGTAGGTATAAGTGCCATCAAAATCGATATCCCCTGTACTTGCATCAATCGTAATCTCATCGCTAGGCTCTGTAGTTATGTAGTCAGAAGGGTAATCTGATGCCGTTAAGCCACCACCATAATCGCCAAAACGAGTATTCAAGCCATCGCCTGTTGGGCCAACCGTGCCGCCAGGTTTGGTCGTGATATCTTCACCAATTTTAACGGGTTGGTCATAACTACCACCTAACCCCTCTTTTATAGCCTTACCACCAGACCCAAAGTCTAATAAATGATAATTACCGTTACCCATTTCAGATAAGCTACTGTCACCCACCTTCAATGCATGGACAGTCCCGACTTCATAACCAAACACGCTCGTTATTGCATCGCCAGTAACGTCATGATATCCATCTTCAGGATCGACGTCGTTGTCCGAAGTTCCGTCACCAATGCAAACCCCAATAGGCACAACGTTATTGACAACCTCTTGCCCGGAGCTTGGCCCAGCGACGGCACTTGCTGAAACCTCTTTTACTAGTCCAAACATTTGAATAAAGAACTCATCCATATCCAACGAATCTACTCGAACGCGTACATATACATCATCGTCATCACCGAAGGTGGCTGTTCCAGTAAAATCCTGAGGATCGTTAGAGTAATCAATGTTTATGGAAGCGGTGGTAAAATCAATCTCATGATTCCCTGTTGACGCTGCCATTGCATTTAACGCAGTGCCTATTTCAGCATCCACCGCATCTTTGTCTTTACTATTGTCCAGTATGGTTGCTGCAGCTAACGCCGCTGAATCTACGGCATTTTGTAAGCGTGTTTTATTAACCAGCATATGGTTAACATCTACAGCCAACGCTGACACAGCTAAGAAAACAAGCAGAGCAGCGGTAACTAATACGACAACTAAGCCTTGCTGTTTTCTGGGACTTTTTGATACTCGATACAACATATGAGTACCTCCAGATTTAGTTAAATTCTTCTAAGATCTGGCTACTACTTCCAGACAGTTCGTTTTCACCTCTGCCTACATATCTATCGTAACCAGTCTGCATCCGCTCCCCTGTACCATCCGGTACCACGAGTAAATTCTCTTGGGTCGCATTAGGGTTATACGTTTGTTCTGTTTTTACGAGTGCTACCGAATGCCCTAAACGAGCATCATTAGCACAGCCAACTAACACCATTACGAGAAAGACCATCATTATTCTAATCATATCTATCTCCTTATAAATCATGTCCAAATGAGCCTTCGCTACCACCATCTGTTGGTGATATTCCCTGTGAAGCTTGAGATTGCTCTGAATCCGATTCAGACGGTTCAGCGATATAAGCGCTTCGACCTAATAAGTAATATTCCAGATCATTCGGATCAACAAAGGCGTCTGTTGGTAACGTTACTTTACTTCGGTCAATAGGACTCGCAAGTCGAGGGGTGACAAGAATGACAAGTTCTGTTTCACCAGATACATACTCTTGACTATTAAAGAGTTGCCCTAAGATAGGGACATCACCAATACCCGGCATTTTGTTACTCACATCCCTAACATTCTCGCTGAGCAACCCAGCAATACCAATAGTTTGTCCGTCGGCTAGCTCAAGCGTCGATGACGCGCTTCGACGAGTAATTGGTGGGATAAAGTAGGTCGCATTGGTTGTTCCTGGGTCAATCGTTAACGAGCTGCTATTGGCAATTTCACTCACATCAACAGCCAAGTTTAGATTGATCTTTTTATCACTCAGAACCGTTGGGATAAATTTCAATCCAACTCCATACTCTTTATATTCAATCGTAATGCCATCTTCATCTGGCACAGGGATAGGGAATTCACCACCCGCTAAAAACTCAGCTTTGGAGCCACTTAATGCCGTTAAGTTAGGCTCAGCTAATACTTTCGCCACACCATTCTGTTTGGCTACATCCAGGGCGAATGTAAACAGGGTATTACTATCAATAAACGAGCCTAAAATGCCGTAATCAGTAGAGGTTGGAATATCAAAGATTGGCGTAGCCCCTAGAACACCAGCAGGAACTGACGACGCCCCCCAAGAAATATTCGATCCGCTCGTTTGGAAGAAGTGAAAGTTTGCATCAAATTTTCTCACCAAGCTTCTTTGAACCTCGGCAACCGTCACTTCCAACATAACTTGTTGAGCACCACCAATAGACATCAAGTTGATAACACCTGTCGCTGCAGCTTGCTCGCTACCACTTTCCTTCGATTCATCAGCCGTTTCACCCGAAGAGTAGGTTTCTGCTATTCGCATCGCTACATTCATTTGTTGCTGATTACTCACCTGCCCACTCAGCAGCAAGCGATTCTGGGCACTGTGCACCTCTATAGTTTCATCAGGAAGAAACTCATATAACTTCGCTTTTAAGCTATTAAGATCATGAGTGACTTCGATGTTGATCGATTCAATCAGCTGGCCACGGGAGTCCCACGCCATTAGGTTAGTAGCACCTAATTTTTTTCCGATTAAAAACAGCTCGCTCGATTTCAACATCACAATATCAAGTACATCAGGATCACCAAGCGACACTTTGCTCGCTTTCCCTGACAACACCACATGTGTTGATTTGTGATGAGGAACCGTTACCGTTTTACCCGTTTGTAGAGCAGCAAAGCTCAGTGTAGAGAAACAAACAAAGCTCAAAATACACGTTATTATTATTTTCATAACTCACCTCAATCCTTGACGCGAACACTAGATGCTTGAGTACCTTTAATGATCGTCACACTCGGCTTAGGTACGTATCGACGAACAACCTTTTTCTCAACTTCATGAGGTTTTCTCAGTGTCAGTTGAATACTGCCTTTACTCTTCGCTGTTAAAAGTTTTTCAGCATCTTTAGGTGAAACCTCTAATGTCACAGCTCGTACGATAATAGGACTGTTTTCATTCGTTTTTGCCGTTTGGTCTACTGCCAATACCTTGATATCTTTCAACACGGTACGAGTTGCTGCTGAGTTTTTGCTGTAAGAAACGGTGCTAAGTATGTCAACTTTATTACCTGGTAATAGAAAACCAGCCACACCAATAACATCATCCACTCGTATTGTTACCGCACGTTTATTCTCAGGTATTAATGCAGCAAGCGTTGAGCCTTCTCCTGGAATAGTAAAACGCATTTTATGAAGCACTTCTCCAGCATAAATAGTATTGGCCACCACTTTGCCAACCAATTCAGAAGCATCGGAAAAATTATTTTCATTAATCCAATCAACTTCCATCAACTTTGTCGCTAAGAACTGCTCCTCAATAATGGTTCCAGCTTCAATTTCTTGTGATGCCACCACGACTGGATGACGCTCCACAGTTTCAACTTCAACGGTTGGTTGAACTTGATCTTCCATCCACTGCTTAGCAAAAAATACAGCCGCTAAGCCAAATACTACGGACAGTAAAAACAGTAGGAAAACTTGACTCTTATTCATTATTTTCTTCCTCGTGTCCATCAGAGGTAAAATAGACTTCCCATGCCATGGAAAGAATATCGAAGGTAATAACAGGCGGGAGTTGTTCAAACGAAAGAATATCTTTGCTTATACCAACGAGATCTTTCGGTAAACATGGGAAAAGTGGCACCTTAAGAAGCGTGTGCATTTGAGACAAACGCTCAAAGAATCCATCTTGAAGCTCTACTTCTTTATCAGCAACGACGCTCATCCATAAAGCTTCATAGTCTCGTTGGTTAAGTGGCTTGAATTCAATCTTGTAACCTAAACGACGCAAAAAGGCAGGGTCGCTTATTTTCTTGGGATTTAGATTGGTAGAGAAGGCCAGCGTTAATACAAATGGCATCGTTATCTGCTGACCATTAGGCAGCGACAAATAATCGAATGAGTACTCCATCGGTACTATCCAACGATTAAGAAGCGCATCCACAGGCATGGGCTGACGACCAAGGTCATCAATGATAAAAATCCCATTGTTTGCCATCATTTGAACTGGAGCTAACCAGACTCGACTATTTTCTGAGTGATTGACTTCAAGCATATCCATCGTCAGTTCTCCCCCAACCTGGATATTGGGTCTTTCACAATTAAGCCAACGCTTGTCGTACTGATCTTTGAGGGAAATACTTTGATCGCTGCCGTTACTATCCAACGGCTTATGATGTTGCGCCGAGAACACCTTGATAATGTTACCCAGAGCATAGACGGCATAAGGGATAAATACAGAGGTATGTAAAGCATTCACAATACGGCTCGCAACAAATGTTTTACCCGTTCCTGCATGTCCATACAGCAACAAAGCACGTCCCGAATTGATTGCAGGCCCAAGTACTGAAATCATTTTGTCGACACCATATACATCATTCAGTGCCGCCTCGACATGTGGCCGAGTTACTAACTCAGCTCTCAAGTCTTGTTGTTTTACCACCTCACTATATTGGGTAAGCGAAACCGGTGCGGGGCCTAAATAGGCATCACGCTTGAAAGCAAGATCCGCTTCTTCAAGCCCTTTTTCTGATAGTGAATAACGAACATGACTATGTGACACAGATGAGAGGGAAATATCTGAAGTAGGCTGAAATACCTCGATTAATGACTTCTTTCTTAAAACGGCTAAAGCACTTTCCACGATATGAGTCACAACACATAAATAATTAGAAAGCTCTAAAACATCCGATTTTGGGTAAGCTGACAAATGCTTAAGTACGAGATTTTCAATAACGACTTCAGGAACACCCAACATATCAAGAGATGTAGGGACGATTGGGGCTGAAATTTGTGGCTTCAAGGTTGTTGGAGCAGTACGCCCTATAATATCCATATATTATGTCTCCCCACAAAGCTAACCAACAACAGATTTAAGTAAAGTAGCTATACATCGCTAACCCTATAACAACAGAAGGAGCAAAAGGCATCGTTACTTTATTTGAATACCGAGTATGTAAATTAGCTGTTTTATCAATGACTGGTGCAGCTCCACCAAGCACAATTATCTTATTTTCAAAATAGCTTTTAATACTAAAACAGCTCGAGTTGGACAGGTTGTATAGCAGGTAGAAAACCCCAACAACTCCAGAAGAAACCAAGATAAAGTACGATGCATCGAGTAATTGTCCCCACCCCAAATACATTCCTACAACACCTAATAACTTCACATCCCCTGCAGACATTGCTCTTAAAAAATAGAATAGCAATCCAAAACAAAAGAATACGACCGACCCAAATAAAGACATTAAGAAACTATCAAAGGTGTAATTGCTGTTGAACATTGATAAAAAATAGAAAAACAAAAAAAGAATCAATATTTTGTTTGGTATACGATGTTTCTCAACATCGTATACCGATACAGCAATTAGCAATGCCCAAAAAACAGAAGGCTCATTAATCATAATTTCAATTCATACGCTCGATATAATACTTTGAAATTTACTCACTAATGTCGTAGCCATTCCAGAGAAAATTAGCCCGACAAAAATTATGAGCGAGGCAGCACCAATGACATACTCAATAGTCGTTAACCCCTTTTGCTGTCTCACTCTCCGAGCAACCATGGCAGTAATCATTAAATACTGTTAATGATGTTATTAAGCTTAGCGGATAGGGCGGCCCCAAAACCAGTAAATATAGTGGTCAAGCCTAATACCAGTAACGCTGCACCAATTACATACTCGATAACAGTCAACCCTTCTTCATCTTTCATGAATTCTTTACAATTATTCAAAAACTTATCCATGAGAACCTCTCCTTGATTTACGTATCAGGCTTTGTTTGCCTGTAAAGTAAATCTAGAGGTGAGAGATATATTTGGTTAGGATTTTTTTGCCATTTACTTGCACTTTTTTGTGGTACTTCTAATCTAAATATAAAGCTTCATTAATTAGCCACTTTTAGACTAAAAGAGAATATGAAATGCATTGGGTATCTGTATGAAAATAGTAACCCCGTTATTATCGGATAAAGAGAGTGATTTCAACTCCGTTATTATCAATAAAATAAGTCACTATTTCTCTATTGCCAACTTCAAACAAGACATATCTATAATCAGTAACTTAGACGTCAGACTGGTATTTTTCATTTTGAATACCCCTGATAAAATCCAACTACTTACCATGGCTTTATCTATTTGCGAAAATTTGAACAAAAGAATTGTTATTATTTGCTCTGACCCGTTACCTAATATCGTTCGAAATCATAAGAATATATTTTTCATCATAGAAACAAACAGTAATCATCTGACCAGTCAATTCGAAGAGCTTAAGGCTAAGACACAGCATATGTTCGAGTCCCATTTCGATATCGACAGAGACACAAACAATAACAACCAGCTTCCTGTAAAAGCCTTCACATCCGAAGTCGTTAACTTTGTGATGGACAACATCAACAAAGAAATCAGAGAAATAGAGATCGCCGAGAAATGTCACTGTTCAACCACCTATTTTTCTAAGAAGTTTCATCTACACTTTGGAGTAAGCTTTAGAGACTTCGTGTGCGATAAACGCATTCTACTTGCCAAAAAGTTAATCGAAGCAGATACCGAATCAAAAATTGCTGTCATTGCCTATCAATGTGGATACAAGGATGTGTCATATTTCTCGAGAATTTTTAAGAAACGGACTGGAGTAACGCCTGCAAGTTACAGGCGAGCCTGCACAGATAACGGAAAACAAAGAACATAAACGCTAATTTTACTCCCTAAAAGAAAAAATCATGGTACATTTAACATGATTTTAACAAAAATAACTTAGCGAAAAACATGGAGTTAGACAATGATTCAGCCTAACGAGTTTAGCCAAGAACAAGCAACAGCTCTCCCTACACCCAATGACATGATTTTAAAATGGGCAGAAGAACGCCCAGATGAAGTCTACTTAAAGCAAATTATTAACCGCCAATTTGTTGAGTTTACTTATAAAGAAGTGGCCGACAAAGCACTGAAACTGGCGTCAGCATTAGAAGGACTCGGAGCCCAACCCGGTGATCGAGTCGCTCTCGTATCGAAAAACTGTGCAGAATGGTTTATCTGCGATCTTGCCATGATGTTAGGAGATTTTGTCAGCGTCCCAATCTTTCCAACAGCGGGTGCCGATACCATACAGTACTGTATTGAACACAGTGAAAGTAAAATTGTGATTGCGGGTAAACTCGACGATCCTAAGGCCACTCAAATAGTACTGGATGATAATCCAAACTTGGTGAGTATCTCACTTCCCTACGATAGCGCAGCGAAGTGCCAACATACTTTCGAACAACTCATCGATACCCATGAACCCTCAACCAAGCGTCCTCAGCATCACGATGATAAAGTAATGTCGCTTGTTTATACTTCGGGTACATCAGGGCTACCAAAAGGCGCGATGCTCACATACGGCGCCTTTACGTGGTCAGTTCAACGGTTGATCGATCATATTGGTATCCAACCCGGCGATCGCTTGTTCTCTTATCTACCGCTTGCCCATATTACAGAACGCGTTTACATCTTTGGCTCATCGGTGATGGGCGGTATAGTCACTGCTTTCCCGGAGTCTTTAGATACCTTTATTAATGATGTGAAAATGCATCGCCCTACTCTATTTATTTCAGTTCCTCGCTTATGGACTCTGTTCCAGCAACGAATCCAAGATAAGCTTCCGCAGAAGAAACTGAATTTCTTACTTAAGATTCCGTTTATCAACAACATCATTAAGAAGAAACTGGCTGATGGCCTAGGGTTAGATCAAGCCCGCGTTTTGGGATGTGGTTCAGCTCCGGTATCACCGGCTCTACTCGCATGGTATGAGAGTGTTGGCCTACACATTACCGAGGCTTGGGGAATGACTGAGTCTTTCGCCTACAGCACGATTAATCACCCGTTTAGAGCCGACAAAATTGGTACTGTGGGTAATGCTGGTCCGGGCATCGAACTCAAAATTGCAGAAGATGAAGAAATTTTGGTTCGAAGCAAAGGTATGTTCTCTGGTTATTACAAAAATGACATAGCCACCCAAGAGTCTTTTAACTCTGAGGGATGGCTTCATACTGGCGATATTGGTGATATCGACAGCGAGGGCTACCTAACGATCCGGGGGCGTAAAAAAGACACCTTTAAAACTGCGAAAGGTAAGTTTGTGGCTCCAGTGCCAATCGAAAACAAACTGTTTGAATACAGCCGCGTAGAAATGATGTGTTTGATCGGCTTAGGCTTACCTGGTCCTATCCTACTCGTGGTACCGCATGACTTCCCTAATTTTGATCGGGCTCGTTATGAAAGAACAAGTAAACGTGTCATTGAAAAAATGAACGAACAGTTAGCCTCGCATGAGAAGATCAAAGGGGTACTGATGATTAAGGAACCGTGGAGCATCGACAACGGTGTACTTACCCCTACTCTCAAGATAAAGCGACATATCCTTGAGCAGAAATACCATGAAACCGGTCATAACTGGCCGAAAGATAAATTGGTGGTTTGGGAAGAGTAGTCAAAACCGAGAGGGAGCCATTACGGCTCCTTTTTCATAAGCTCAAGTTACAAGTATTTAGTGTAATCAGCCGCATCATTACGTTCATAGTCCAAACCGATATCCTTTCTCATCCGATCGCTCAAAGATTCCGAGCTAATAACTTGTCTTGATTTAGCCGCCTTACTATTCTTTTTTTTATCATTAACTTGAAAAATATAAGTAACTAATCTGCCAATCCAACAGGTCATTGCTTTCATTTTATCTCTCTTGTTTTTCCTATTAATTTGTCGTTATTATGGAAATAAGCAGCTCGATAAGCGAACAACCATTATTAACAAGGACTATAAGCTGAGGTTATGGATAATAGACTGCGTCACCTTTCAGGCCTCCGTTACTTTGAAGTTGCGGCACGCTTGCATAGCTACAGTAAGGCAGCTGAGGAACTGTTTGTTAGCCAAGCAGCCGTCAGCCAAAAGATTCGCCAACTAGAAGAACAGGTTGGATGTAAGCTTTTCATTCGTAAGGGGCGTGTTATGGCCTTAACACATGAAGGGCGCACACTTTTCAAACATGTTTCTGATGGGTTTCAAGAGGTATTGCTAGGTTTAAACAAGATCCAGTCTGAACCCATTCAAGGTCTGCTTGTTGTTAGAAGCCCTCCTTCATTTGCTTCACGTTGGTTACTACCACGGCTTTGGAAGTTCTCGGTAAAGCACCCAGAGATCCCGATCAAAGTGCTAACAGGCTGCGATACCCCAAATTTAAAACACGGTGAGGTTGATGTGGCTATTCGACAAGGTGAAGACCTATGTGTGGAAGATGGTTTAACTCTTGAGGTACTAATCAACGAACCTATCTATCCTTTTTGCTCACCAGAATTAGCAAACTCTCTTAAATTCACCTCACCAGAACAGCTACTTAAATGTTGGTTAGTTCAATTCGAGGGTGGTTGCTTCCCTTGGGAAAGTTGGTTTAAACAAGCTAATGTTCCGATGCAAGACAGTTCTATTCAATGGATGGAAGTAGGTACTTTTGATATGGGATTAACGACAGTTATGGCTGGTCATGGAGTTTGCCTTGCAACAGACAGTTTAGCTGGTGACTTCATTGAACGCGGCTTGTTAGTAAAGCCATTTGATATAGGCATGACGCCTGGCGTTCAAGTAAATCTATGTTTTGACCCTAACTCGCCTAGAGAAGTGCGTATAACGGCATTTACCAATTGGTTACATGAAGAAGTAAATGAGATATTGGAGAACTAGCTCTTGTCTTTCAACTCCTGAAATAGGCAGTTCTTCAATAACTAAACACAAACTACCAGCTTAAATGGTCTGATAATTCATAAAGCGAAACTGATATACTGAGCTCAAATAAATGCCGAGAACATCTCATGACACAAGACAATAATCCACTGCACGGTATCACTCTACAGAAGCTACTGACTGAATTGGTTGAACATTACGGTTGGGAAGAGTTGAGTTACATGGTGAACATCAACTGCTTTAAAAAAGACCCGAGCATTAAATCAAGCTTAAAATTTTTGCGTAAAACAGATTGGGCACGCACCAAGGTAGAGCAGATTTACATAGACTTAAAGCGTTAGTCTCTCCCTGCTTTATCAGTCCCGTGTTGAATAAATACGGGACAACCACTGTGTCTACTTTTTAGGGGCTACATCAGCACCTCGCACCTCGCACCTCGCACCTCGCACCTCGCAGTATATTACAAACAATAAAAAGCCCCGCAAGCTTTCACTTGCGGGGCTTTTTTAGCTAATTTAGAAAAGGGCTAATTACTTACCAGCTTCTTTTTCTGCTTTAACTTTTGCAATCACTTCGTCAGCAACGTTAGTTGGACATGGTGCGTATTGCGCGAATTCCATAGAGAATTGGCCACGACCAGAAGTGATAGTACGTAGGTGACCGATGTAGCCGAACATCTCAGAAAGAGGTACGTCAGCTTTAATACGAACACCAGTAACGCCAGCTTGTTGATCTTTGATCATGCCACGACGACGGTTAAGGTCACCGATAACATCACCAACGTGATCGTCTGGAGTGAACACGTCAACGTTCATGATAGGCTCAAGAAGTTGCGCGCCAGCTTTAGGCATAGATTGACGGAATGCGCCTTTCGCTGCGATTTCAAATGCGATAGCAGATGAATCGACTGCGTGGAAACCACCATCGAAAAGTTCAACTTCAACGTCTAGCGTAGGGAAGCCAGCTAGTACGCCGTTATCCATCATGCCAGCAAAGCCTTTCTCAACTGCAGGCCAGAATTCTTTAGGAACGTTACCGCCCACAACTACTGAGTTGAACTTGAAGCCAGAACCTGCTTCACCTGGTTTGATACGGTAATCGATCTTACCGAATTGACCAGAACCACCAGACTGTTTCTTATGCGTGTAGCTATCTTCAATTGCTTGAGTGATAGTTTCACGGTAAGCAACTTGAGGAGCACCAACTGTTAGGTCAACGCCGTAAGTACGCTTAAGGATATCTACCTTGATGTCTAGGTGAAGCTCACCCATACCTTTAAGGATAGTTTCGCCAGTTTCTTCGTCAGTCTCAACTTGGAAAGATGGATCTTCAGCAACCATTTTACCGATCGCGATACCCATTTTCTCAGAACCGCCTTTATCTTTTGGAGATACAGCGATAGAGATTACTGGAGTTGGGAAAACCATTGGCTCAAGCGTTACTTGGTCTTTTGGATCACATAGAGTGTGACCAGTTTGAACGTTCTTCATACCAACGATCGCAATGATGTCACCAGCTTGTGCGCTAGTTAGTTCGTTACGGTCATCAGCTTGCATCTCAACCATACGGCCAACACGCTCAGTTTTACCTGTGAATGAGTTAAGGATCGTGTCACCTTTGTTCAATTTACCAGAGTAAATACGAACGAAAGTTAGAGCACCGAAACGGTCATCCATGATTTTGAACGCAAGCGCTTTGAAAGTTTCTTCAGTAGAAACGATAGCGTGGTTGCCTGTTTCTTCGCCGTTCTCATCCATTAGAGGTTGAGGATCAACTTCAGTTGGAGAAGGTAGGTAATCTACTACAGCATCAAGGATAACTTGCATGCCTTTGTTCTTGAACGCAGAACCACAGAACGTAGGGAAGAATGCGATATCACGAGTACCTTTACGGATACAACGTTTGATATCTTCGATAGAAGGCTCTTCACCTTCCATGTAAGCTTCCATTAGGTCATCGTCTTGCTCTACAGCAGTTTCGATTAGCTCTTCACGGTATTGCTCAACGTCATCAACCATGTCCGCAGGAACATCAGTGATTTCGTAGTTTTCAGGAAGACCAGTGTCATCCCAAACGTATGCTTTACGGCTTAGAAGGTCTACAACACCCACGAATTCATCTTCGCGGCCGATTGGTAGAACCATAACTAGAGGAGTTGCACCTAGAACGTTTTTAACTTGGTCAACAACGTTGTAGAAATCTGCACCCATACGGTCTAGTTTGTTAACGAAGATCAGACGAGATACTTCTGATTCGTTAGCGTAGCGCCAGTTAGTTTCTGATTGTGGTTCAACACCACCAGAACCACAGAATACACCGATACCGCCATCAAGTACTTTAAGAGAACGGTATACTTCAACTGTGAAGTCAACGTGTCCAGGAGTATCGATAACGTTTAGACGGTGACCGTTCCAGAAACAGCTTACAGCTGCTGATTGGATAGTAATTCCGCGCTCAGCTTCCTGTTCCATGAAGTCAGTAGTTGATTCGCCATCATGTACTTCACCAGTCTTGTGGATCTGACCAGTTAGCTTAAGGATACGCTCAGTGGTAGTTGTTTTACCCGCATCAACGTGCGCGAAAATACCAATGTTTCTGTATTTCGATAAATCTGCCATTGTCTTACTCTGTTAATAGGATATAAAATGCGCGCAGAGTATATCACAATCTGTGAGGACTGATAGCTTTGCATGCATTTGGGACTAAAAAACTTTGCCTTTTTCTAACATATAGAAAAAGGCAATCTGAAGAAACAATCTAAATGATTGTTAAGTTTAGTGCTAACTTAAAGCGAAAATAGCGTTTAAGTTAGACTGAATTTCTGCTGTATAGAGTAGCTGAAGTGAGCTCAATTACAACTCATCAAAAGCATTAATTGCTTCCGATAATTTTTTCACACCGTGGATCTGCATTCCTGGAATGCCACCTTTAGGCATGTTAGCCGCTGGTACAATGGCTCTCTTGAAGCCGTGTTTAAACGCCTCATTTAAGCGCTCTTGACCGCTCGGTACAGGTCGAATCTCACCAGCAAGGCCTACTTCGCCAAAAACCACCACATCTTTTGGCAATGCGCGGTCTCTGAAACTCGAAAGTAAAGCCATTACCAATGCAAGATCAGCACTGGTTTCGGTTACTTTAACACCACCAACGACATTCACAAACACATCTTGGTCAGCCATTTGTAAGCCGCCGTGTTTATGCAGCACGGCTAGTAACAATGACAGTCGATTTTGCTCGAGACCAACAGCGACACGACGCGGGTTAGCCAGCTGCGAATAATCCACCAGCGCTTGGATTTCAACAAGGAGTGGACGCGTTCCTTCCCAAACTACCATCACTGAACTGCCTGAGGTTTCTTCTTCACCACGAGACAGAAAAATAGCCGATGGATTGCTAACTTCTTTTAGCCCTTGCCCTGTCATAGCAAACACACCTAGCTCATTCACTGCACCAAAACGGTTCTTGTGGCTGCGCAAGGTTCTAAAACGACTGTCCGTTCCGCCATCTAACAGCACCGAGCAGTCAATAATGTGTTCAAGTACTTTTGGTCCAGCTAAGGTACCGTCTTTAGTTACGTGCCCGACTAGGAATACGGCAACGTTGTTCTGTTTCGCATAGCGCGTTAATGCGGTTGCCGATTCGCGCACCTGAGCAACACTACCTGGAGACGATTGAACATCAGCGACATGCATAACTTGGATTGAATCGATAACCATGATCTTAGGCTGCTCTCTTTCTGCAACCTGACAGATTTTATCAACATTGGTTTCAGAGAGCATTTTGAGATGCTCTTTTGGTAACCCTAATCGAGATGCTCGCATCGCAACTTGTTGAAGAGATTCTTCGCCAGTGACATAAAGTGTCGGTAACTGGGAAGAAAGCTGACACATAGTCTGCAATAACAGCGTTGATTTACCGGCACCAGGGTTACCACCAATAAGAATCGCAGCGCCAGGTACAACACCACCACCAAGTACACGATCAAGCTCTTTGAAGCCACTACTAAAGCGCGGGACCTCTTGCAAGTCGATTTCCGATAGCGTTTGAACCGAAGATTCAGTTGCACCACCAGCGTAACCACTTAGTCGTTCATTGCGCGCGACCTGAGGTGAAGCGGCTAACCTAACTTCTGTAATCGTGTTCCAAGCACCACATGCATTGCACTGCCCTTGCCAACGTGGAAAGTCAGCACCACAGTCATTACACACATAAGCTCGCTTTGCCTTAGCCATAAAACCTCAATAATTTGCTTAGTAACGGGTAAATGTTGCTATTTTGTGACCCCGTTGACCGTACAGGTGAAAATAAAAGTTGCAGTAGGGCCACGAATACCTAAAGATCAAATACAACTCGTCGATAACAATAACGCACCATCCATTCTAACAAGAAAAGTATGCAGCAATCTGAAATTCTATCTGTAGCAGAACGACTTATTCCGGCCTACCATGCCGAAGATTTCGAATTCCTTCTTTCTCAAATGACAGAAGGCGAATCACCGTCTCTAAAACTGCTCGTTAAAATGGAACTGAATCGTATCATGGCTCCGTGCACAAAGAGCATTGATTTGCGCGGGCGTATTGATAATGAATGTCGTCAATTCACGCTAGACGAGCGTAAACATTGGCTTGATGACATAGCTTTGAACGCGTATCAACGTGGTACTAAAAAATTTAAAGGTTATACCGAGGGCGTGTGGGAGTTAGTGATGACACCTCGCATTCAACCTCTTCGTAATATTGTTAAAACATCCTCTCAAGATGACCACGATATCACTAACGCTGATAGCCCCTATGAAGCAGAAGCCATTAACCTCGGTTACGATTTAAAACGCAAAGAAAATAGGCTCAAGATTAGCTCACAGGTTGAAATCACCACACCAAAAGGACAAAGCCTGCATGGTGTGACAGTTGATATTTCTCCGTCGGGTGCAAAGTTCAAGGTACCAAGGGCGTTTAAATACAACCTAGGGGAAATCATCAGTGTTAAATTCACTGAGCTTGTTGAAAAGTCACTAGAAGCCGATGTTAATGAGGCGGTTGAATTTCGTATTCTGGGTATTGATGAATCCTACGAGAACAATGCAGTTAAATTTTTAAGGTGCATGAGAATCAGCGATACAACGAGTGTGGCTCGTTTACTCGATGAATCTCTAAATAGTGTCAGCAAGAAAACCAGCCATGAGAATCAAGATAGGCTCATTCGAACGCGAACTCGCGGTATTGAACACACCTATCTAAAGTACACCTGTAATCTCCCTCTATTCTTCAGTGGTAGTGAGTTGAAGCTCGCGCTGCTCACGGATAACAATCATCCCCAATGGCAATACTGGCATGATGAGCGTAACCAACAAGCTCTGGGTACTTTGTTCAACGAACAACGTATGAACTTACTCGCTAAGCCTGGCGTGAAGGGAACCAGTAACGTTATCTACTCTTTTACCCATGAACATAAAAATAAGACCTTGTTCTACTCGATGATGCTGCCTGAAGCTTCTCGTGAAGAGAGGCAACTGTTCTGGCACATCGGCGGTAAACGTAAAAGTTGGAAGGCGTTCAAATTCTCGGTTTTCGAATTATCCGACTCTGAGCGACAAGCCTTAGCTGAGCATTCAGATACGCTTGCTCAAAGCTCTGCGCAACTGACTCATTGCGGTATCTTGCAAGAGATCGGTGATCACGAAAGTGCTGCCGATTACCTATTAAGTGAAAAACCACGCATTCCAAGCAGTGACCTTAGTCGCTTTCGTCATCCGCGAACGGTGGTGGGGAACATTCAAAGTATCTACTTTGATTCCCAAAGTCGTCGTAAAGAACCGAGATATAGCTTTAAATCGCCAATTCAACTCACATCACAAGATAGCCCAACAATAAATGGACACACTGTAGACATATCAAAACGTGGCCTAAGCATTACCCTTGAACACCCAATGGTACTCAAGATTGATGATCCGGTTGTGGTGAATTTTAATGAACTGCAACTCTATGATAAAAACTTGCCATTAAGCACAGTGCCTTACCATGTAATTCGTGTAAGCCCGAACGGTTGCAATGTTCAATTGGTTATCACCGAGAATGCAAAAACAATGCGTACCATCGCCTTCCTCAATGGGCTTATCGATCAGAACCAAAGTAAGCTAAATAAGAAGCAAGAAATACTGCCCACCGATTCACTGCTTAAATCACTGCACACTGTTTTGCTTAACAAAATGGTCAGTAATCCAATTTTCATTGATAAGCCGGGCTCAACGTTGCGTTGTAAGCTCATTGGTGTGAACTTCCCGCTGAACAAGCATCTAGCGTTACTCGCTAAACTTGGGCACAACCAAAAGTTTTCACTGGAACCGATTTTCAAAGGTCACTCTAATTCACTATTAGCTGAGCCACTGAAAAGAATTGAAGGTGCAGAGCCAAAACATCATGACGTATACATTGCTGCGATAAAGTTTGGTAACAAGATTCAATCTGTACATACGAAGTTGGTGAAAGACTTTGCATCTACGAAAGAACGTATTTCGTTCATCAAAAAGGCGCAAGATCTGGGTGATGTGTATGTACTGCGAGTCACAACCGCCCCTATCTTTAATCCATTAACCAGTTTGTTCCAATCAGACTTAGCCGAGCTTTCTCGCATCAGTATGCACCAAGCGAAGAAGTTAGAGAGTGAGGTCACCGCTTTTATTGGTTATGGTGAGATAGAAGACATTACCGATGAAGTATTGATTCGATTGGAACTCTCGCACTAAATAGCCAGATCAACTTACCGGTTTGTCGACTTATCGGATTTAAAAGTAGAAAAAGCAGGCTTATCGCCTGCTTTTTTGTGTCCGTTGTAAATGCGCTTTTGTTTAGCGTTTGACGAATATGACTAAGGCTTCGCTTGCCAGCTGATTTTTTGCTGCTTAGCTAATACACCTGACAAGATACAAAGCACCCCACCTAAGCCAGCATAACGCACAGCAGTTTGAGCTTGTTGTTCAACTTTCGGTTTTGCATGGTAAGCAATCCCTAAACCGGCAGAACCCATCATAACCAAGTCATTGGCACCATCACCCACGGCAACGGTGTTATGCAGTTCCAGTTCATACTCTTCAGCAAGTTCTACCAAGATATCCGCTTTGGTCTGTGCGGAAACAACATCGCCTAATACTTCACCCGTCAATTTACCATTGACGATCTCTAGCGTGTTTGACTGAGCGTGGTCAAGATCAAGCGTATCTTTCAGGTAGTCTGAGAAATAAGTAAAACCACCCGATGCAATCGCCGTCTTCCAGCCAAGTTTATTCAGAGTATTCACTAGCTCAACCAAGTCTGGCATGAATGGTAATGACTGGCGCACTTGCTCCAGTATCGACTCATCCGCACCTTTCAGTGCCCCAACGCGTTGGCGTAGGCTCTGTTCAAAGTCGAGCTCGCCTTGCATCGCACGCTCTGTTATTTCAGAAACTAACTCTCCGACTCCTGCGAGCTTTGCTATCTCATCGATGCATTCAATTTGAATTGCTGTGGAGTCCATATCCATCACGATCAAACCTGGCTTAGATAAGTCTGGGACCTCGCTAAGGCAAGCATAATCAAGCTTCAGTGCTTGTAAAATTTCTTCGTGTGCCGGGGTTAAGTTCCCTGACATCAGTGCCACTTCGTAATGTCCCACCTTCCACGTATTGAGGATGGTGTTGTAGGTACCAGTGAAAAAGTCGATGTCATCAAATGATTGTGGAGATAAGTACTCACCGAACACAATCCAATTGGCTTTAGATTTTGCGAGTTGAGAAGCGAAACGTGTCTCGGGGAGTCGGGTTAATAATGTCGTATGCCTTTTAATCGGCAGATATTTCTGAGCGTCCATGTGTATGATTCCTAATTAACTATGCTAAACGTTAACCTATTGCAATTTGAAAACGCAAGTCTCAATATGTCTTAATCATAACATTTGTTTATTTCAGGCTTCGTGAAACATGAATGAATCATTGTTCTCAATACGTAACGCTTTACGAGTACTAGCCCTAATTCTGTTGGCTGCTATGTTCGTGGTAACCATTAAAAACACAGTAGTGATCAGTAAAGGTAATGAGAAGATCCAAGCAAAACAGTTGGAAACGCTGACCAAACTACTGATCTCACAGGCATCACTTTCAGCCAGTAAGATGATCACTCAGCAAGACCAAGAACGCCTACTAGAGCTCACTAACCAACTCTCTCAGGATCGATTGGTATTTGATACCACCATCTACGATGCAGAAGGGATCCGACTGGCTTCGAGTGAAAAAGCGCTCTCGGTACGCGAGGTTCTTGGCTTAGACACACCTCTTTCAACAGCAAGTATCGGCAGGCAGCAACTCGTTGAACCTATTTACTCTCCAGAGAGTACGATCATTGGCTTTATCCGCGTGACTTTTGAGACAGGAAAAATGACAGCTATTTCTGATCATCACTACCGTAAGAGCGATCGCTACATGATCGGTATGGTCTTAATGGGATTTGTCAGTGGCGTGTTGTTCATCATGCTTATTCGTAAAAGAAAGGCTAAGTCTGGGGAAAACTGGCTGCTTAAAAATGTCAGCTCTTAACGGCTTAGTTTAACAAATTCAATAAAAAGCCCCGAAGCTCAGGCAGCAACGGGGCTTTTGTTATCTATTAAACTTTGCGGTATCTATTAAGCTTTTTGAAATCTATTAGCTGATTAGTCTTGGTCACCAAGAAGCACAGAGTCGAGTGCGATAACCATCATGTCATTGAAAGTCGTTTGACGTTCATCTGATGTGGTTTGCTCACCAGTTTTGATGTGATCAGAAACAGTACAAATAGTCAGAGCTTTTGCGCCGTATTCAGCACATACACCATAGATACCCGCCGCTTCCATCTCTACGCCGACAATGCCGTACTTGTCCATGACTTCGAACATTTCAGGATCTGGCGTGTAGAACAACTCAGCCGAGAATAGGTTGCCGACTTTGACGTCTACACCACGCACTTTGGCTGCATCTTCTGCCGCACGCACCATTTTGTAATCCGCAATAGCCGCGAAGTCATGACCTTTAAAGCGAATACGATTCACTTTTGAGTCGGTACACGCACCCATGCCGATAACCACATCGCGTACTTTGATATCTTCGCTCACTGCACCACAACTGCCGACACGAATGATCTTTTTCACACCAAAGTCTTTGATCAGCTCAGTCGCGTAAATAGAACAAGATGGAATGCCCATACCATGCCCCATTACCGAAACCTTACGGCCTTTGTAAGTCCCCGTGTAACCAAACATGTTACGAACATCGCACACTTGAACCACTTCTTCTAGGAAGGTTTCAGCGATGTATTTTGCACGTAGCGGATCGCCGGGCATTAGAACTACGTCAGCGAAATCACCCATTTCAGCATTAATATGTGGAGTAGCCATTGAAAATATCCTTAATCTCAAAACAAAAAAAAGAGAGAGGTTTCCCTCTCTCTTCGTTAACTATTATAGAAAGCTTGTACCGTGTCCCATTGGCGATGTGCCAAAGTAAGACGCTAAGCTTTGACCAATATCAGCGAAGGTATCACGACGGCCTAGAGAGCCAGCAGGAACCTTGTTTCCGTAAACAATCACAGGGATATGTTCACGAGTATGGTCAGTACCTGGCCATGTCGGATCACAACCGTGGTCAGCAGTTAAGATAAGTACATCATCTTCTTTCATCATATCGATGATTTCATTGATACGGCCATCGAAGTACTCAAGTGCCGCTGCGTAACCTGCAACATCACGGCGGTGGCCGTAAGCTGAGTCGAAATCAACGAAGTTAGTGAACACGATAGTGTTGTCGCCCGCTTCAGTGATCGCTTCTTTAGTTGCTTCAAATAGCGCAGGAATACCTGTTGCTTTCGTTTTCTGAGTAATACCACAACCTGCGTAGATATCAGAGATCTTACCGATTGAGTGAACGTTACCGCCCTTCTCATCAACCAACTTCTGAAGAACTGTCGCCGCTGGCGGCTCAACAGAAAGGTCACGACGGTTACCAGTACGTTCGAACTGACCTTTACCTGGGCCAATGAACGGGCGCGCAATAACACGGCCGATGTTGTAGTCTTCTAGCTCTTCACGAGCAATCTGACAAAGGTCTAATAAGTTCTGTAGACCGAATGTCTCTTCATGACATGCGATTTGGAAAACAGAGTCTGCTGAAGTATAGAAGATTGGCAAGCCACTCTTCATGTGTTCTTCACCTAGGTTATCTAGGATTTCTGTACCCGATGAGTGACAGTTACCTAAGAAGTCAGATAAACCTGCACGCTCAAGGATGCGGTCAGTCAGTTCTTTTGGAAAACTGTTTTCTTTGTCGGTGAAGTAGCCCCAGTCAAACAGTACCGGTACACCTGCGATTTCCCAGTGACCTGATGGCGTGTCTTTACCAGAAGACAGCTCAGCAGCGTGACCGTACGCGCCAATGATCTCAGCGTCTGCGTTCATACCAGGAGCAAAGCGACCTGTAGACTCTTTGTGAGCCATAGCTAAACCTAGCTTAGACAGGTTTGGCAGCGTTAGTGGACCTTTACGATCCGCATTGTCTGCAAGACCTTGATCACAATGGTCAGCAATGTGACCCATAGTGTCTGAACCTACATCACCGAATGTGTCCGCATCTGCTGTTTCGCCGATACCGAATGAATCTAAAACTAAAATAAATGCTCTTTTCATTTTCTTCACCAACTTATTGCTCTTTGCACCAGAACTCTGTTTATCGGCATACACAAGGTATGCCGATACCTGTTATTTACACGTCTTCAGAACGAATCTGACGGTAAACGTCTGGCGTTGCTGTATATTCTCCGCCCACAGTGATTGCATTTTGTAATGCTTTTGCAGCTTCTTGCCACTGTTGTTCATTGCGAGCATGAATCATTGCTAATGGTTTATCGGCGCTTGCTACTTCGCCAAGGCGAATGAAGCTATCAAAACCGACTGCGTAATCAATGCTGTCTGTTGCTACTCGGCGACCACCGCCCATACCAACGACAGCCATACCAATTGCACGCGTATCCATCGCTGATACTACACCGCTTTCTAGCGCATACACTGGTTTAACAATTTCTGCTTTTTCTAGGTAGTTATCGTAGTTCGTTACGAAATCAGTTGGACCACCAAGGCCCGCTACCATTTTACCGAAGCACTCTGCTGCTTTACCGTTATCCAGTACTGCCATCAGTTTTTCACGCGCTTCGTCTGAATCTTTTGCAAGGTTACCCAGAACCAGCATTTCAGCACACGATGCCATCGTAATTTCTAGCAAACGAGGGTTACGATATTCGCCGGTTAGAAATTGAACCGCTTCACGTACTTCTACTGCGTTACCCGCTGAAGAAGCCAGAACTTGGTTCATGTCCGTTAGGATTGCCGTTGTTTTAGTACCCGCGCCGTTTGCTACTGCAACGATAGATTTTGCTAATTCTTCAGACGCTTCGTAAGTCGGCATGAATGCGCCTGAACCTACTTTAACGTCCATCACTAGAGAATCAAGACCAGCAGCCAATTTCTTAGACAGAATTGAAGCTGTGATCAACGAGATGTTGTCGACTGTTGCCGTGATATCTCGAGTCGCGTAAACGCGCTTATCAGCCGGTGCTAAATCACCAGTTTGGCCGATGATCGCTACGCCAGCTTCTTTGGTTACAGCACCAAACACATCGTTGGTTGGTGTAATATTGTAACCAGGGATAGATTCAAGTTTGTCTAGCGTACCGCCAGTGTGGCCTAAACCACGACCAGAGATCATTGGAACGAAACCACCACATGCTGCCACCATAGGGCCAAGCATCAGAGAAGTTACGTCACCAACACCACCAGTAGAGTGCTTATCAACGATTGGGCCATCAAAGTTCATGTGGCTCCAGTCAATCACCATGCCCGAATCACGCATTGCACACGTCAGTGCTATACGTTCTGGCATCGTCATTTCATTAAAAAAGATAGCCATTGCGAATGCTGCAATTTGGCCTTCAGAAACCGTGTTTTTAGCCACGCCTTGAATGAAGAAGTTAATTTCTTCAGTCGTTAGGACTTCACCATCACGTTTTCTGCGAATAATTTCTTGAGGTAGATACATTAGTGCCTCCCAAACTCTAGTGAGTATGGTTTGTAGGGAAAGAGGTAATATGGAGTGACTTAACACCACTCCATCAAACAGACTTGTTATTATCAATACTCTAAATATTTGGCGTTGCAACTAGACGACCAGTTAGTTCATTCCTATGAGCATAGAAGCTCTATGTGATTAGGATGAACTTACGCAGTCAACAACGCTGCGGCGTCAAATATGACGAGTAAATTAGTATGCTGCTGGATCAGCAGTTTGGTCTGTCACTTCTAATGTATTAAGAAGGTTAGTCAGTAGGCTTGAAGCACCAAAACGGTAGTGCATGTTGTCTGCCCAGTCAGCGCCTAGTAGCTCATCAGCCATTGCTAGGTAAGCTTGAGCATCTTCAGCTGTACGTACGCCACCAGCAGGTTTGAAACCCACTGTTTTAGCTACGCCCATGTCACGAATAACTTCAAGCATCATGCGCGCGTACTCTGGAGTCGCGTTTACTGGCACTTTACCTGTTGAAGTTTTGATGAAGTCTGCACCTGCTTCGATACAGATCTGAGAAGCTTTCTTGATCAGTGCTTCTTCTTTTAGCTCACCAGTTTCGATGATCACTTTAAGCGTGATGTCACCACAAGCGGCTTTACATTGCTTAACTAGCTCAAAGCCAACTTCTTCGTTGCCAGCAATAAGAGCACGGTATGGGAATACTACGTCAACTTCGTCTGCGCCGTACGCTACCGCTGCTTTTGTTTCTGCAACAGCAATTTCGATGTCGTCATTACCATGAGGGAAGTTAGTTACAGTCGCAATGCGTACTTCTGGAGTACCTTGCTCACGCAACGCTTTCTTAGCGGCTGGGATAAAGCGAGGGTAAATACAGATTGCAGCGGTGTTGCCAACTGCAGTCTTCGCGTCATGACAAAGTGCCACTACTTTTTCAGTAGTATCGTCGTCATTTAGCGTAGTTAGGTCCATAAGTTTAAGTGCACGTAGAGCTGCTGCTTTTAAATCGCTCATTTCTATCTCCGATCAATATATTCAAATAGTTAACTACTTCACCATCCATCCAGTATAGATGGATATTTTAGTAATGCTCAGTAGTCACAAATGAACGGACTTGGTTCCCTGAAGACTTGATAACTTTCGCTACCAATTGCAATCCTTGTCACCGCACAGTACCAGTTTGGTCTATGGCACAACAAATCAGTCATGTTGTGTCTAACATCTATAGTGTATTGCTAATATAGCGTATTGCTAAGTTTGGCTTAATCCCAGAAGAATAACGTTCGAGCTAATCTCAATGTTACTTTCTTGCCAGCAGAGACATCCTATCCCTTTAGCTAATACATTATAGGTATCCATCAATAAATTGTAGTGCTCCTTAGAACGCAAACGGTTTGTATCTCAAAAAAACATTCTAGACCCATTTTCGACTCCAAGCATTCACTCATGCAAATGCTCAAAATCACTAGGCCCAAAAACAAAAAAGCCCCGCAGCAATTTCTTGCTACGGGGCGATATTATTATGGCGTCTATATATCGATTTCTAACTGATTAGAAAGACAGGAAGAAGCCAGCAATTGTTGCTGCCATCAGGTTAGATAGAGTACCAGCTACAACCGCTTTAACACCCATACGTGCGATGTCGTGACGACGGTTTGGAGCAATACCACCTAGACCACCTAGAAGAATCGCAATTGAAGAAAGGTTTGCGAAACCACATAGAGCGAACGAGATAATTGCTTGAGTCTTAACAGACATTACTTGACCAGTCGCTTCAACGATTTGAGCGTTTTCACCGATGTATGGTACGAAGTTTAGGTATGCAACGAATTCGTTAACAACTGTCTTCTGACCAATGAAAGAACCAGCAATAGTTGCTTCTTCCCATGGAACACCAATGATGAATGCTAACGGTGCGAAGATCCAACCTAGAAGAAGTTCTAGAGTTAGGTTTTCCATACCGAACCAACCACCGATGCCACCTAGGATACCGTTGATAAGAGCGATTAGACCGATGAATGCTAGTAGCATTGCACCAACGTTAAGTGCTAGTTGTAGACCAACTGACGCACCGCCAGCAGCGGCATCGATAACGTTAGCAGGCTTGTCGTCGCCACCGTCGATGTCTGAACCTAGGTTCTCGTCAACTTCATCAGTTTCAGGCTTGATGATTTTAGCGAATAGTAGACCACCAGGTGCTGCCATGAATGACGCTGCTACTAGGTACTCTAGAGGTACACCCATAGATGCGTAACCCGCTAGTACACCACCAGCAACAGACGCTAAACCACCACACATTACTGCGAATAGTTCAGAGTTAGTCATTTTAGGAACAAATGGACGAACAACTAGAGGCGCTTCCGTTTGACCAACGAAGATGTTTGCAGCTGCAGACATAGACTCAGCGCGAGAAGTACCTAGAGCTTTCTGAAGACCACCACCAAGAACCTTGATTACAACTTGCATCGCACCAATGTAGTAAAGTACAGAGATAAGAGCAGAGAAGAAGATTAGTGTTGGTAGAACTTGGAATGCAAAGATGAATCCGATACCGTCAACTGAGAAGTTAACAAGGCTACCAAATAGGAAGCCAGTACCATCTTTACCGTAGTCGATCACGTTTGCTACACCAGCAGAGAAACCTGCAAGTAGATCACGACCCCAAGGGATGTAAAGTACGAATGCACCAAGTGCGAATTGGATAGCGAAAGCGCCACCCACTGTTCTTAGATTAATTGCTTTGCGGTTGTCGGATAGTAGTACTGCGATTGCAATCAGTGCAACCATTCCGACGAGGCTCATAAACAGGCTCATAGTTTATGACTTCCTTATTAGTTATTTATTGGCGTGTTACAAAATGGGGCTATAAAGCGGAGGCAATTATACTCATGCGACCACTAATAAAGTAATGCCGTCCTCACACTTTCGTAGAAGATTCATGTACCATTCACACGTAAATGTGAGCCGAATCACAAGCCAAGTGCAATTTACGCAAACGATAAACAAAAACCTTCGATTTTATTCACATATACCGAATGCGCGATGGCTATTTTGCCAAATTTGCGCTGCAACCGATTGCTTCGGTTCTTTTCTAAGCAAAAACAGTTCATTTAAGATCGTAACTAAATACTTGGAATGATTAACATTTCCTTGTTTTCCATGCATGGGCATATCCGGGGCATCCGTTTCTAATACCAGGCACTCAAGAGGCAGTTTTGAGATAGTGGTGCGTGTTTTTTGTGCTCTTGGGTAAGTAATCGTTCCACCGACACCAATATAGAAACCGAGCTTGATCCACGCCAAAGCCTGCTGTTCGCTCCCTGAAAATCCATGAATCACGCCACCCAAAGTAAATTTATACTGCTTTATTAGCTCAATAAGTCGGTTAAAAGACTTCCTTTCATGGATGATTAAAGGCAGCTTAAACGCCTTAGCTAGCTCTATTTGTTGAATGAAAAAACGCTCTTGTTTCTCCCGTGCAACATCGACAAAAAAGTCGAGACCACACTCTCCTATCGCAACACATTGACTGGTTTTTGATGAGAGTAATCGGCGAAGCTCTGAGAATTGCTCGTCATTGGCTTGCTCTAAAAAATAAGGATGGAAACCTAAAGCGTAGTAAACATTAGGGTAAGATTGAGCGATTTCATCAAGCTTCCTCCAGTTACTTTGGCCAATAGAAGGGATGATTAACTTCTCGACTTGCGCCTGTTTCGCCTCTTTAACGTAACCTTCAATACCTTTATCAAGTGAAAAACCTTGCTCAAAGATGTCAAAGTCCGCATGGCAATGGGTGTCAAACAGCGGAAATTCACTTAATTCTGGTGTCATCTTCCCTACTCTCTGTTTGTTGTCCTTGAGGATCACGGCGATAAGCCACACAGCTGCGCTTATTTTCAGGCGTTAAGCCAAGCTCTTCGCACCACTTATCGTATTTCTTAATCCAAGCTTTTATCCAACTGAACATACTTACCTTAAGCCTCCAACCTCAAAAGACACGAATAAAAAAACGCCTATTGCAGAACAATAGACGTTTTTGTTTAACTCGAATAGAACGCAGAGTGATTAGTGCTCGCGCGTCGCTCGGAATTGAACTTCTGGGAAACGTTCAGAAGCTAGGTTCAAATTCACCATAGTCGGTGCGATGTAAGATAGGTTATCACCACCATCTAACGCTAGGTTAGCTTGGCTCTTACGTTTGAACTCTTCTAGTTTCTTAGCGTCATCACATTCAACCCAACGTGCAGTTGCAACGTTCACACCTTCGTAAATCGCTTCAACGTTGTATTCCGCTTTCAAGCGCGCTACAACCACATCAAACTGAAGTACACCAACTGCACCAACGATCAGATCGTTATTTTGCAAAGGACGGAATACTTGAACCGCGCCCTCTTCAGAAAGCTGAACCAAGCCTTTTAGAAGTTGCTTCTGCTTCAATGGATCGCGCAGACGAATACGACGGAATAGCTCAGGCGCAAAGTTAGGAATACCTGCGAACTTCAAGCTTTCGCCTTGAGTAAAGGTATCGCCAATCTGAATTGTGCCGTGGTTATGCAGACCAATGATGTCACCCGCGTATGCTTTTTCAGCACGCGCACGGTCACCCGCCATGAAGGTTACCGCATCTGAGATACTCACGTTCTTACCAGTACGAACATGGTTCATCTTCATACCTTGGTCGTAAGTACCTGATACGATACGCATGAATGCGATACGGTCACGGTGTTTTGGATCCATGTTTGCTTGGATCTTAAATACGAAACCAGAGAACTTCTCTTCAGTCGCTTCAACATCACGCTCATTCGCTTGACGCGTTTGAGGTGCTGGAGCCCATCGAGTTAGGCCGTCAAGCATATGGTCAACACCGAAGTTACCCAATGCAGTACCGAAGTAAACTGGAGTCAACTCGCCAGCAAGGAACAGTTCGTGATCAAACTCAGGACATGCGCCAATAACCAATTCAAGCTCTTCACGAACGCTGCTCGCCAGATCTTCGCCAACAGCTTCGTCTAGTTCAGGGTTATCTAGACCTTTGATGATACGAACTTCTTGGATCTCATGGCCATGGCCAGATTCATACAAAATCGTTTCATCACGGTGAATGTGGTAAACGCCTTTAAACTCTTTACCACAACCGATAGGCCAAGAGATTGGAGCACAAGCCATACCTAGCTCGCTTTCCACTTCATCTAGCACTTCCATTGGGTCACGAACATCACGGTCAAGTTTGTTCATAAACGTTACGATTGGTGTATCACGTAAACGCGTTACTTCCATCAGTTTACGAGTACGATCCTCGACACCTTTCGCAGCATCGATAACCATCAAACAAGAGTCAACCGCGGTTAATGTACGGTACGTATCTTCCGAGAAATCTTCGTGTCCAGGAGTATCGAGTAGGTTGACTAGACAATCGTTGTATGGGAATTGCATTACAGACGTAGTTACCGAGATACCACGTTCTTTTTCCATCTCCATCCAGTCAGATTTAGCGTGCTGGTTAGAGCCACGGCCTTTTACGGTACCCGCTTTTTGAATCGCGTTTCCGAATAAAAGAACTTTTTCAGTAATCGTGGTTTTACCCGCATCCGGGTGAGAGATAATCGCAAACGTTCTACGTTTGCTCACTTCTTGTTGGAAAGACATAGTCGCCCTTTGCTGATCTAAAGCGTAAAAAGGGCAAGTAGATAATACTTGCCCTTGAATTCTGTGTGCGGATTATACAGAAAGCGTGTCACTTTCTAAAGGGTCAGTTTACACCCTATTTTGTGGCTAATTCCGGAGCTAGCGGTCTAGTTCGCGAAAAGACGTAACATGACTAGCTAAAAGACATAAAAAGATAGCTCATAATGATGGCATCTTCATTGCCTTGCTTGGTTGGATAATAGTTACGACGGCGATCAACTTCATTGAAGCCGGCCTTTTCGTAAAGATTAAACGCATTTACATTACTTTCGCGAACTTCCAGCCAAGCACTTTCCGCGTCAGCTTGTTCGCACATATCAAGGAAATGTTCAGTTAACGCTTTTCCATACCCTTTGCCTTGCTGGCTTGGGTCTACCGCGATATTAAGCAACGTGACTTCGCCAACGATGTTTTGCGCAAAGAAGTACCCGACCACTTGCCCATCGACTTCAAGAACATGATGACAAGCACCTCGACTCTCAAGATCTCGGATCATGGTTTCAGACCATGGATGAGAATGCGCGGCCTGCTCTATCAGCCAAATAGCATCTAGGTGTTGTTGTGAAGTCGGTAAAAATTGATTAGTCATAAGCACAAATTTGTTGCCATAAGTCGCGGCGATGTTGGTTATTACCGTTAATGTCAGACAGTAATGGAGATTGAAGTGTTTTTGCCTTCAGTTCATGGGCAGATTCGCAACCAGCAAACCATACCCATTCAACCGAACTTAAATCCACAGCAGACAAGTGTTGCGGTTGAAGGTGTAAAGCTTGAGATAAGTCGAGCTTGATACTTTTGAGTACTCGCTCAAACATCACGGCGAGATCATCCTGAGGTTTTTCTGGTGAAACCAACAGTAACTTGCAATCATTCGATAACAGAGTCAATTCAGATTCATAACCAGCCAAACGCTCTGGGTGACTTAACTCCCATTGGCTAATGCCCATCTCTTGTAGATATTGCGCGTGTGTTTGTGACATATCTAGCGGTCGTAACCTTTGGTTTGTTGGTATTAATATTCTTCGAGTGAACTTAAACGGTGCTCATTGGGGCTGATACTAACAAAAAATAAAGGAGCATCAAGCTCCTTTATTTAGACTAAATCAGTTTGTATCTTATTGAGTGGTAAATCAGCTTATAAGTCGTTGAACTCTGGGCTGTAAGCAATTTCACCAGAATGCCCAGCAAACGCCCCTTCTACCAACTCAATCGCTTGAAAAGCGCCTTCAGGCACATCCCAAACACAACTCAGGCCAAATTCGCTCGCCGCCTTGAAACCAAAACGACCGTAGTAAGCAGGATCACCGAGTACAACACAGGCTGGGTAACCAAAATCTACCAAAGTAGAAAATGCGTCTTCAACCAGTGATTTGGCAATGCCTTGATTGCGGAACTCTTCTTTCACGGCGAGAGGTGCGAGCCCCTGCCAGTTATGATCGTCACCATCAAGAGTAAGAGGGCTAAACATCAGGTGACCAACCACCTCCCCTTCATCAGAACAAGCCACCAGCGATAGCGTTAAATGGCAATTCTCACGCAAGCTCATAACCAAATTAGCTTCTGCATCCGTTTCAAAAACAGATTTCAATAAACGATCGATGACAAGTATATCTGCCGGTGCTTCAGTTCGAATAAGCATTCATTACCTCACTTTGTGTATCTGGGGATTGTACTCCCTTCTGCACAAAATCAGCTAATTGATTTAACAAAGTTTTCATAGGAGTCGGCAATAAGTCTAAATCGACGCTATCCATCAAATTTTTCACTTCCAAGCCTAGCTCGGTATCGCCCTCAATAGACAGTCGACGTTGGAAGAAAAGCGTATCTGGGTCTTCTTTTCGCCCAGCAATCAACACGAGATCATTTAGATTGCCACTAAAACTCACATCTTCATTGACCTCTTTATCAGCGACAACTAGTTGCTCATTTTTGTAGCTAATACACCAACTTAACCCCATATCTTTTATTGAAACTTTAAGCCACTTGTCTTCTAAGAACTCAAAATCACCATCCTCTAAAGCCTCCTTGAATACATTTTTCAATGCTTCTAATAAGGCTTTTTTTTGTACTGATTTTGGTAATAACTGGACTGGAGATCGCAAAATTGATGCGGCATTTTGAACTAGTTGAGTGCGTATCTTGTTTATCACGTGACTTATCCGTAACTTTGTCAATAATATAGAAAGCATCATAGATGATGTTGAGATCTCAGTTACTGTTATGTATCAAATTAATTCAGTTTGATGCTCGACCTTTAATATATTGATAATCACAGTTATAGTAACTCTGGTCATGAAAATCACAGCGAATCGCTGCACTCACAAGTAAACATCGATAGCTGAACAAAAAGCAATCAATGTTTATCGATAGTGAATATTCAAGCTCTTGGAGAATTGGTAGTACTTTGATGCCTCCCCAGCAACTACAACATTGGTTTACACAGCTTACTGCAAACAGCCCGTTCTTTTTTGCGGTACTTGATGCTCAACATAACTATTTTATGGTGAATGAGCGTTACTGTGATATTGCTGGTTTAAGTAAAACAGAGCTTGTAGGCATGAATGACCGCCAAACCTTGGGCGAGCAATTCTACCAACACCTTAAGCCTTACTATGAACGTGCATTCAATGGCGAAACAATTGAGGCGGAAATCACCCTAAACGAAACGGCTTTAGACACTAGCCTTCATTTCAGCCTATCTCCGCTTACCAATGGTAAAAAGACTGAATACATCATCTTTCACGCCTTCGATACATCTGAAAACCAAGTACTTGTCCGTTCTTTAGAAGAGTCTGAAGCGAAATTCCACAAGCTATCTCACCTGCTCCCAGACGGATTGCTATTAGTTGAAAACGACTACATTCTGTCTTCGAACCCTGCAGCTGCACGCTTACTTGGTTTTAACTCCACCACAGAATTGATTGGCGAAGAGTTAGGCCGATTATTTATCGATGAACAAACCAAAACAGTCTTTAATAATGACCTCAGCTCCATTATTTCTGAGTCTGGCTTGGTTTGTTTAACGGGTGCTCGATGTGGCTTTGAACGTAAAGTTCAGTTAAATATCGACTCGACGGTCATTCTTGGAAGCAGTACCCAACTCGTACTTATTCAAGACGCTCAAGAAACAACAAAACAATACACACCCGCTAACAGTGAAGATGCCTACATCGATACACTGACTAAGCTCTACAACCGACTTGGGTTTACCAAAAGCCTTGAGCAGTTCATTCACAACAAGACCCCTGTTGTGATGCTCTACTTAGACATCGATAACTTCAAAAATATCAATGACTCACTTGGCCACCACATCGGTGATAAAGTGATTAAAGAGGTCGCATCTCGCTTAAAACGACAACTGCCTCGTCAAGCTATTATTGGCCATTTAGGCGGTGATGAATTTGGTATTATTCTGCCTGAGCCTGAACACCCACGAACACCTGAAATACTCTCTGAAAAGATCATATCTCTGATCAACCAACCCTTCGATCTCCACCATTTTAGCAAGCGTTTAGCCTGCTCGATTGGTAGTGTGAGCTTTCCTCACGATGGCAGTGACGCACGTATCTTGCTACAGAATGCTGACACCGCAATGTATGAAGCTAAGGATCGTGGACGCAACCGCCTGATCAAGTTCAACGAACAGATGAACAAAGAAGCGCGAATGCGACTGTGGCTTGAGATAGAACTGCAAAAAGCACTGCAACAGAACGGGCTTGAGGTTTGGTACCAACCAAAAGTAAATGCGCGTGACTTCACCATTAACGGAGCAGAAGCTCTGGTACGTTGGAAACACCCCGTAGAAGGTTATATTAGCCCTGCCGCATTTATTCCTGTAGCGGAACGAGCTGGCCTTATTGAACAACTTGGTCGTGTGGTAATGCGCGAAGTATTTGCCACGGTGAAACGTTGGAAGATGCAAGGTATTTTACCTGGTCGCGTCGCGATCAACCTTTCACCAGAGCAGTTTGGTAATCCAAAATTGATTGATTTCATGGAGAAGTTGCTGCGCTCTACTGAGCTAGATCCAAGTGCGATTACCTTTGAGCTTACAGAAAGTGCCGTAATGAGTGATAGTGAGCACACGCTTCAAATGCTGAACGCGATTAAGAGACTTGGCTTTGCGTTATCCATTGATGACTTTGGTACGGGTTACTCTTCTCTATCTTACCTTGCTCGCTTTCCGATTGATGAGCTTAAAATTGACCGAGCTTTTATCTCAGATATCGATACCTTACCAAAGCAAATTACCGTAATTGAAAACATCATCAACCTTGGGAAATCTCTCGATTTAACCGTGGTTGCAGAGGGTGTCGAAACCAGTGAACAAGCAACCCTGCTGTCTAACCTCAACTGTGGCTCAATTCAAGGTTTCCACTTCTATCGCCCTCAACCAAAACAAGAGGTTGAAGAACTGTTCGCCCAAAACCGTCGTCACAAGAATTAATTAAACACGCCCTCCAACACCAAGCTAAAGCATAAATTCGCCATTCGTCAGTACCTCAAATGGGGTAAAAGCAGATTTATCCATCTAAACCTGCCTTACATCAATTCCGTCATTCATAATTCTTCATAAAATACTCGCTTCAATTTTATTCTATTGGTAGTGAGCAAATGGAACTCTTATGCCCAGCGGGTAACTTACCTGCTTTGAAAACCGCTATTGATTGCGGTGCGGATGCTGTCTATATCGGATTCAAAGACGATACGAATGCCCGACACTTCGCAGGCCTTAACTTTGCGGGTAAAAAGCTCGATCGTGCTGTGCAGTATGTGCATGACCGCAACAAGAAAATTCACGTTGCCTTAAATACTTTTGCTCACCCAAACGGCTTCGAACGCTGGACTAACGCTGTAGATAACGCCGCCGCACTAGGCGTTGATGCGCTGATCATCGCTGACATTGCGGTGCTCGAGTACGCTGCAAATAAATATCCAGAACTAGAGCTGCACTTATCAGTACAAGCATCTGCGACCAATGCAGCCGCTATCGACTTCTATCATAAAAATTTCAACGTTAAGCGTGTGGTATTGCCGCGCGTATTGTCAATCCATCAGGTCAAACAGCTTTCTCGTAACATCACTTCTGACGTTGACCTCGAAGTATTCGCTTTTGGTAGCTTATGTATCATGGCAGAAGGCCGTTGCTACCTCTCTTCATACATGACGGGTGAATCGCCAAATACGGTTGGGGCATGTTCTCCAGCAAAATACGTTCGCTGGCAAGAAACTGATGGCGGACTTGAATCTCGCTTGAACGAAATCCTTATCGACAAGTATGAAGCAGGTGAGAACGCAGGTTACCCAACGCTATGTAAAGGCCGATTTGAAGCAGAAGTAGATGGTGAGCGAAAGCGTTATCACGCACTTGAAGAGCCAACTAGCCTTAACACACTATCTATGTTGCCTGAGCTTTTCGCCGCGAATGTTGCTTCTGTGAAGATTGAAGGTCGCCAACGTAGCCCTGCTTATGTCGAGCAAGTCACTCGCACTTGGCGCGCAGCCATCGATCGCTACTTAGCGAACCCTGAACAATACCAAGTGGAACAAGCTTGGAATGCGACACTGGCGAATGTATCTGAAGGTACACAAACCACGCTTGGCGCTTACCACCGTAAATGGCAATAGAGCCAAATGGAGAACTCAATGAAATACGCATTAGGCCCTCTACTTTATTTTTGGCCAAAACAAGATGTTGAAAGCTTCTATGAGCAAGCAAAATCAAGCTCTGCCGACATCATCTACCTCGGTGAAGCGGTGTGCTCAAAGCGCCGTGAGATGAAAGCAAAACACTGGATGGACATAGCAAAAGAGCTGTCTGATTCAGGTAAGCAAGTGGTACTTTCAACCATGGCATTGCTAGAAGCCCCAAGCGAAGTCAACATCATGAAGAAGTACATTGATAACGGTGACTTCGCCATTGAAGCCAATGATGTATCTGCGATTCAACTGGCAAGTGAAAGTAAGGTGCCTTTTGTTGTTGGCCCTGCGGTGAACACCTACAATGCACGCACTCTGAACCTGTTCTTGAAACAAGGTATGACGCGTTGGTGTATGCCCGTTGAGCTTTCTCGCGAGTGGCTAAGCAACGTAATGAAACAGTGCGAAGAGCTTAATATTCGTAATAAGTTCGAAGTAGAAGTGTTTAGCCATGGCTACTTACCTCTTGCTTACTCTGCACGTTGCTTTACAGCCCGAGCAGAGAACAAAGCCAAAGACGATTGCGAAACCTGCTGCATCAAATACCCAACAGGTCTACAGGTCGAAAGCCAAGAAGGCCAATCGGTATTTAACCTTAATGGTATCCAGACGCAATCAGGTTACTGCTACAACCTAGTCAATGATCTACCGAGCATGCATGACTTGGTCGATGTCGTTCGCCTGAGTCCATTGGGTATCGACACTTTCTCTGAAATCAATAACTTCAGAGCGAACGAGCAAGGTCAAAAACCAATGAAGATTGAAAGCCGCCAGTGCAATGGCTACTGGCATCAGCTTGCGGGTTTAGACGTTAAAAACATCTAGTTTCTAGAGTTAAACCCATCAGCCACAGAGACAAAAAGGTCTAGCATTCGCTAGACCTTTTTAATTCTACTTAAGAAATACGACCTATGCCGCCGCTGTATTCATCGGTGAGACATCGAGCTTCTTTACATCTTTGTAGAGCATCACCATCACCACCACGCTTAGCGCAATATTAGACAGTGGGTACGCAACCCAGATCCCCGGCACACCGTACAACTTAGGCATAATGTACAAGAAAGGTAACTGGATAAGCATATTACCTAGCATGACAAACATCGCTTTACTGCCTTTGTTGACCGCCTGATAGTAAGCACCCGCTACCACTAAGAAACCATCAAGCGCCAGTGCAAACATGTGTAATCGAATACCCAACACGGTGTACTCGACTAGCTGAGGTTCATCTGAGTTAAAGACTGACACAAACTCACGTGGGAACGCGTTCAGAAGCAGCACGAACGCCACACCAATCAATACCGAACTCATCATCGCAATCTTAAGTAGCTTACGGATATTCGCTTGGTTACGCGCACCATGGTTATAACTCACCAATGGTTGCATGCCGTTGGCGATACCTTCAGCCGTGAGATAATAAACCGTCACTATGTAGCCCAAAATCGCGTAAGCACCAATCATCAACTGGTCGCCATATTGAGAGAACAACGCATTGTGCAGCGCAACCATCATCGAACCGTAAGCGTACATAAAGAAGCTTGATGTACCAATGGCAAAGATTTGTGGAATCACATCAAGCTTCAGTCTCAGTTCATTCCAACGCAAGCGCAGGTTTGCTCGACGTGAGAAGAAGTAAGCTAACCCCAAACCTGTTACTACAAACTGAGCAATCGCGGTTGCCAATGCAGCACCCTTCAACTCCCAACCAAGCTGAGCAATAAACAGATAATCCAGAGCTATATTGATCACCGCACCGACAATCATCAGTATGGTGGCCAAGTTCGGGCTGTCATCGTTACGCAGTAAAAACGGCATCGCGATCGAACCTAGCGTGAAGGCACTCGCGCCAATCAGAATGTGTAAGTATTGTAGGCCAAGTTCATACACTCGCCCTTCTGCGCCCTGCCAAAGCAAGAAGTTGTCAGCAAACAAAAACAGCAATGCTGAAACAATGGGGGTTATCGCCAACAACAAGGTTAAACCTGTTGCTAAGATCTGCTTAGCGCCTTGAGTATCTTTTTCACCTTGGCGAATCGAGACAAGCGCACCTGTACCTACACCCACCAACATACCAATACCGAGAATCGAACCAATCACAGGCCACGCAACATTGATACCTGCAAGTCCATCAGCCCCCACATAGCGGCCAATGAAGATGCCATCCACCACTTGGTAAAGGCCATTAACCAACATGGCAGCCACAGTAGGGATTGTGTATCGCCAAAACTGGCGACTAATTGAGTTACTCATTTCTTACTCTACTTTCATCTGTGAGTCGCATATCAACAAGATATGACTCGAAAAATTAGTTAACAAGGCTAACTAAATATCTAAATTATTTACTTCAAAGCTTTATTTAATAATAGGTTTAGCTGCTGAGACTCTTGCTCAGACAAACGACTTTCCAATATCTGTGCCATGACCTGATAGATCTTACTTTCTTCTTCTAAGCCGACTTCAGCTTTGCTGGTCAATACGACCAACTTAGACCTCGCATCTTCGAGCGAAACTTTACGCTCAACAAGCCCCTTTCTCTCTAGTCTCTGAACCATAGTGGTTGCTGAAGGCTTTGTAACCTGCATCTCAATCGCAAGATCAGTCAATCGGATCGGTTCAGGAGAAGATTGAATGACCTTCAAATAGTCATACTCATTGAAGCTCAATTGGCAAATAGGATCTTCATTTACCTGAGTTCGCCATATCTTAGAGGCGAAGCGCTCAATCTTTTCTAAATTCTGGTTCAGCATACTCACCTAATCAAGAATGGCATTTAGTTAGCAAGGCTAACTATTTTAGTGTTGTTTAAATAAAAAGCAATTAAAAGCGAGCCCCCCTTTTTTTGTTTATAAAAACGGAGCATAAAAAAGGAGCATAAAAAAACCGCTGACAGGCAGCGGTTCTTCGGAATCAAAATATATCGTTTACTTTGTGTCGGCTTTTTCTTCGGCCTCAGCCAACTTAACTTTTGCTAAGTGCTCGGCTTTAAGAGTAGTAAATATACGACTTAGCTCTAAGAAAGAGTAACGATGCTCTACATATTCATACACATTGAAAGACACTGACAACTTGTACAGAGAGATCGCATTCGCGTAGTCCCCATTCATGTGGTAACGCTTAGCAAGGTAGAAATATGTCTCAGTTAGGCGCTGCGCAAGTAACGTGTTGTCACGAGTACCGGTCAAGATGGCCTTAAAAGCCTGCTCTTCAGTAATGTCATCAAGCATAATCGCGACTAATACCCAACCCCACTGCTCATCACGGCTCTCGTAACGTTTTTGCAAATCAAGCTTGGCTTGCTCTGGCGTGAGTTCGTGCTGAATGATATACAACCAAAGCGCACGGAATGGATCACTTGGGTCATCGGTATAATGCTTCGTCATCTCTTCATTGGCTAAATCATAACGTTCGCCGTAGTAGAGTGCGATAGAGCGGTTTCTTTCTGCGTAAGAGTTTGCAGGATCAAGCTCTAACGTAGAATCAAAAGATTCATAAGCGGCATCAAACTCCCCTACCTGCGTAAAGTAAACCCCCAAAAGGTTGAAGATATCAGGTTGAGCAGGGTTCAATGAAAGAGATTGGTTGAAGTCGAGACGTGCTAGATCACGCAGGCCAACACTATCGTAGTAGTTACCACGTTCAAACAGCATCTTAGATCGAACTTCATCATTCAAGTCCGGGCGCTGTAATAATTGACTAAGACGTGCAATTTGAACCTCTTGCTGAACGCTTGGTTGCAGCGGCACAGCCATTGGTGGATAAACCCAACGTGAGGTGTTATCTGATGTTGTCGCACAACCTGTCAGTACAAGCAGTAAACACATACTCGCGGTTTGAAACCATTTCACAAATAATTACTCCTGTTATGACCGCAATAAAAAAGGGGAGCGATATGCTCCCCTTTATAACATGCTTTTTTACCAATGGGTTAGAAATCACTAAAAAGCGATAGTCCCATTAATAGGCTAAGAATTACTCAGCAGCAGGTGCTTCGCCTTCAGCAGGCGTTTCAACTGCTTCTTTCATGCTTAGACGTACACGGCCTTGACGGTCAATTTCAAGAACCTTAACTGGTACTTCTTGACCTTCAGTTAGGTAGTCAGACACTTTCTCAACGCGCTTATCAGCGATTTGAGAGATGTGTACTAGACCATCTTTACCTGGAAGGATAGTAACGAATGCACCGAAGTCAGCTAGACGAGCAACTTTACCTTGGTAAATGCGGCCAACTTCAACTTCAGCAGTGATCTCTTCGATACGACGGATAGCTTCTTTAGCAGCTGCGCCTTCAGTAGCAGCAATCTTGATTGTGCCATCGTCTTCGATTTCGATTGTAGTACCCGTTTCTTCACAAAGAGCACGGATAACTGCGCCGCCTTTACCGATAACATCTTTGATCTTATCAGAGCTGATTTTCATTGTGTGGATACGTGGAGCGAATTCAGAGATATCTTCACGAGCACCAGAGATAGCTTCATCCATTACAGAAAGGATGTGCTTACGTGCACCTTGCGCTTGGTTAAGAGCAATTTGCATGATCTCTTTAGTGATACCTTCGATCTTGATGTCCATTTGAAGTGCAGTGATACCAGCGTTAGTACCTGCTACTTTAAAGTCCATATCACCTAGGTGATCTTCGTCGCCAAGGATGTCAGAAAGAACAACGAAATCGTCGCCTTCTTTAACAAGACCCATTGCGATACCCGCAACAGAAGCTTTGATTGGAACACCAGCATCCATAAGAGCTAGAGATGTACCACATACAGAAGCCATTGAAGAAGAACCGTTAGATTCAGTGATTTCCGATACAACACGAACTGTGTATGGGAATTCATCAACAGAAGGCATTACTGCTTGGATACCACGTTTAGCAAGCTTACCGTGACCAATTTCACGACGCTTAGGAGAACCAACGAAACCAGTCTCACCTACACAGTATGGAGGGAAGTTGTAGTGTAGAAGGAAGTTGTCTTTCTTCTCACCCATTAGGCTGTCGATGATTTGTGCATCACGTTGTGTACCAAGCGTTGCAGTAACAAGTGCTTGAGTTTCACCACGAGTGAATAGAGAAGAACCGTGTGTACGTGGAAGAACACCAGTACGTACGTCTAGCGCACGAACCATGTCTTTTTCACGGCCATCGATACGTGGGTTGCCAGCAATGATGCGGCTACGTACTACGTTTTTCTCTAGAGAACCAAGCATGCCGCGGATTTCGCGCTCATCTAGGTTTTCGTCTTGTGCAATTAGAGCTTCAACAGTGTCGTTCTTGATTGCGCCAACTTGCTCGTAACGAGCCATTTTCTCAGTGATCTGGTACGCGTCAGATAGACGAGTTTCAGCAAGTTCAGCAACTTGAGCTTTAAGCTCAGTGTTAACTGCTGGCGCTTCCCAGTTCCAAGATGGAGTTGCAACTTCAGCAGCAAACTCGTTGATTGCTTTGATTACAACTTGTTGTTGGTCGTGACCGTAAACAACAGCTGAAAGCATTTCTTCTTCAGATAGGTTATCTGCTTCAGATTCAACCATAAGTACTGCGCCTTCTGTACCAGACACAACTAGGTCTAGTTTAGAGTTTTCAAGCTCAGTATTTGATGGGTTAAGAACAAGTTCGCCGTCGATGTGACCAACACGTGCAGCACCGATAGGACCATTGAATGGAGCACCAGAGATAGCAAGTGCAGCAGACGTTGCGATCATAGTGATCATGTCTGGGTTTACGTCAGGGTTGATAGAAACAACCGTAGCGATAACTTGAACTTCGTTTTTAAACGCACTTGGGAAAAGTGGACGAATTGGACGGTCAATCAGACGAGCTGTTAGTGTTTCGCCTTCAGATGGACGACCTTCACGCTTGAAGAAACCACCAGGGATTTTACCCGCAGCGTATGTACGCTCTTGGTAGTTAACTGTTAGAGGGAAGAAATCTTGACCCGCAACAGCTTCTTTTTTAGCAACAACAGAAACGAATACTGATGTATCGTCCATAGTCGCCATTACAGCAGCAGTAGCTTGACGTGCCATTACGCCCGTTTCTAGAGTAACGGTGTGGTTACCGTACTGGAATGACTTTACAACTGGTTTTTCAAACATTGTATATCCTTCATCTGAAAATCTCTTTTCAGAATAAGTGAATGAATGCTCAGCAATAACTAATCGCGACTAGTAAAAAAAGACGAGAAGTTCAATCAGACTAAACATCTGCTTTTAATAGTCGCGACCTATTGGCCGACATCTGTGACTGTTATTGTTGAGCTAATTAGGGTGCGAAATAATCAAACAATTATTCGCGTGCGAGAGTATAAACTATTTTCTTGGCAAGAGACATTTTCACGATTAAAAATCAGGTTAACCGCACAGAGAACCTTCATTTTTAACATTAAAAATATAACAGGCACAAAAAAAGGAGCATAAATGCTCCTTTTCTTCAAACTGTCTTTGCAGACATCGCTATTAGCGACGTAGGCCTAGACGCTTGATTAGGTCTTGGTAACGAGTAAGGTTTTTGCCTTTCAAGTAATCAAGAAGCTTACGACGGCTAGAAACCATACGTAATAGACCACGACGGCTGTGGTGATCGTGTTTGTGCGCTTTGAAGTGACCTTGTAGGTGGTTGATAGAAGCAGTAAGTAGTGCTACTTGTACTTCTGGTGAACCTGTGTCGCCTTCAGATTGTGCGTATTCTGCAACGATTGCTGCTTTAGTTTCTGCATTCAGAGACATAAATCTCTCCTGATAAGAGTAAGTTTATATTTGTAGCAGCCAATCTCTGATTCAGCCGCTACGCGAGCCGAGGATTATAGGGAAGTTTACGAGTTGGTGCAATAACAATCGAACTGATGAAAAACGAAAAAAGCGAACCATTAAAATTAAGGGCTCGCTTTCTATATTATTGATTCGCTTTTCCAGGCTAAGCGCCAATACCTAACTAGGTTTCAGCGCTATGCTTGTGGCTCTTCATCTCTGAAAACAACCAAACGCTTCGGTGCAACTCGGCCATCTTCAGCAATCTGAGCAACACCAACAAACAGTTTCTCTTCACCACTTGTCATGCGAACCGTACCTTCAGTTGGCGCACCAGAAACCTGAACGGGCATACCGTGCTGAACTAGGTCAGTCAGTTCCGCGTTTAAGTTAACTTCTGGTAAGTCTTCAACGGCTGTATCCATTGGCATTAATAGTGGATCAAGCAGCTCTTTGGGTGCAATTTCTTGCGCCTGCGCTTGCTCTAGGATCTCGTTCAACTGCTCCAAAGTCACCATACGATCGTACGGATACTTAGCAACACCAGTACGGCGAAGCATGGTCACGTGGGCACCACAACCTAGCATTTCACCAAGATCGTCGGTAATTGTGCGGATGTAAGTGCCTTTTGAACAATGCACTTCCATCTCAACTTCATCACCTTCAAAGCGAAGCAGTTCAATAGAGTAAACAGTGATTTTACGAGATTCACGAGGCACCTCGATACCTGCACGTGCGTATTCATACAAAGGCTTACCTTGATACTTCAATGCTGAGAACATTGATGGAATCTGGTCGGTTTCCCCTTTGAAGCTTGCAATGCAGCGTTCAAGTTGCTCTTGAGTCACGTTAACATCTCGTGTCTCTACCACTTCACCATCAGAGTCAGAGGTATTGGTACGCTCACCAAGCTTAGCGATTACTACGTAGCGCTTGTCAGAATCTAATAGAAACTGAGAAAACTTCGTTGCTTCACCAAGACAAATTGGCAGCATGCCAGTCGCAAGAGGATCAAGAGCACCGGTGTGCCCAGCCTTCTCTGCAAAGTAAATACGTTTTACTTTTTGCAGTGCATCATTAGACGAAATGCCCGTTGGCTTATCTAACAGAATTACCCCGTTGATAGGGCGACCTTTACGACGGCGAGCCATTACTCTTCGCCCTTAGACTGAGTTTCGTCAGTACGGCCAGACGCTTCTTGCTTACGCTTATCGTCGTTTAAAACTTCACTTACTAAGTTAGACATACGCATGCCTTCTACTAGTGTGTTGTCGTAAGTAAAACGCACTTCAGGCGTTAGACGGTGACGAATACGCTTACCAAGAGCCATACGAACTGGCACTTCATGCTCTTTAAGAGCAGCAAGACATGATTCAGGTGTTTGCTCACCGATACATAGGAAAGTAACGAACACTTTTGCGTAAGCAAGGTCACGAGACACTTCTACGTCTGAGATAGTTACCATACCGATACGTGAGTCACGAACTTCACGTTGTAGGATAAGCGCAAGCTCTTTTTGAAGCTGCTGAGACACACGTTGTGTGCGGCTAAATTCTTTTGACATTTTCTTTTCTCACTTAGAAAGATGGGGGGCTTGGTAATTACCAGCCCCCCATGGTGTATTCAACAACCGATTACCTTATTACCTTTATTAGTAATGTTAGTAACCTTAGTCAATATGTCGAGTCGTACAGACTGATTAGTCTAGAGTACGTTTAACCTCAACGATTTCGAATACTTCGATCTGGTCACCAACGCGAACGTCGTTGTAGTTCTTAACGCCAACACCACACTCGTAACCATTCTTAACTTCTTGAACGTCATCTTTAAAACGACGAAGTGACTCTAGTTCACCTTCGTAGATAACAACGTTTTCACGAAGTACACGGATTGGGTTGCTACGCTTAATCGTACCTTCAGTAACGATACAACCAGCGATTGCACCAAGTTTAGGCGACTTAAATACGTCACGAACTTGTGCAAGACCAATGATTTCTTGACGGAATTCAGGAGCAAGCATACCGCCCATTGCCTGTTTAACTTCGTCAATCAGTTGGTAGATGATTGAGTAGTAACGTAGATCTAGGTTTTCGTTCTGAACTGTATTACGCGCAGTTGCGTCAGCACGAACGTTGAAACCAAGGATGATAGCGTTAGAAGCTGCAGCAAGCGTTGCGTCAGTTTCAGTAATACCACCAACACCAGAACCTACGATGTTCACTTTAACTTCGTCAGTTGACAGTTTCAGTAGAGAGTCAGCAATCGCTTCTACAGAACCTTGAACGTCAGCTTTAAGTACAACGTTAAGTTCAGCAACTTCGCCTGCCGTCATGTTCGCGAACATGTTCTCTAGTTTCGCTTTTTGTTGGCGAGCTAGTTTAACATCACGGAATTTACCTTGACGGTAGTTTGCAACTTCACGCGCTTTACGCTCATCACGTACAACAGTCGCTTCATCACCTGAAGCAGGAACGCCAGAAAGACCTAGAATTTCTACAGGGATAGATGGACCTGCAGTTTCGATGTCTTTACCGTTTTCATCACGCATTGCACGAACACGGCCGTACTCTTGACCACAAAGAACGATATCGCCTTTGTTTAGAGTACCAGACTGTACTAGTACTGTTGCAACTGGACCGCGACCTTTATCAAGACGAGATTCAACAACAACACCAGATGCCATGCCTTCTTTAACCGCTGTAAGTTCAAGAACTTCAGACTGAAGAAGGATAGACTCTAGAAGACCATCAATGTTTGTACCCTGTTTTGCAGAGATGTGAACGAAGATGTTCTCACCGCCCCATTCTTCAGGAATAACGTCGTATTGAGCTAGCTCATTCTTAACGTTGTCTGGGTTTGCACCCTCTTTGTCGATCTTGTTCACAGCAACAATCAGAGGAACGCCTGCCGCTTTCGCGTGCTGGATTGCTTCGATTGTTTGTGGCATTACGCCATCGTCTGCAGCAACAACAAGTACAACGATATCTGTCGCTTGAGCACCACGAGCACGCATAGCAGTAAAGGCCGCGTGTCCAGGAGTATCAAGGAACGTGATCATGCCGTTGTCAGTATCTACGTGGTAAGCACCAATGTGCTGCGTGATACCGCCAGCTTCGCCAGAAGCAACGTGTGCTTTACGAATGTAGTCAAGTGTTGAAGTTTTACCGTGGTCAACGTGACCCATGATAGTAACAACAGGAGCACGACCTTCAGCGATAGCATCGCTATCACGGTCAGCTAGTACTGCTTCTTCAAGTTCGTTTTCTTTACGTAGGATTACCTTGTGACCCATTTCTTCAGCAACAAGTTGTGCTGTTTCTTGGTCGATCACTTGGTTGATAGTCGCCATAGCGCCCATCTTCATCATTACTTTGATAACTTCAGTTGCTTTAACTGACATTTTGCTAGCCAGTTCAGAAACAACGATAGTTTCGCCGATAGCAACGTCAGATTTTGCAACAGTCGCTGACTTATCGAAGCCTTGCTGCATTGAAGTTGGTTTAGCAAGCTTACCTTTACCGCCACGACCACGTTGGTTACGACCACCACGGTTATTGCCAGGCTGAGTTGCTGGAGCTGGTTTCTTCTTGCGACGACGAGGTGCTTTCTCATCTTTTTTGTCTGCCGCATCTTCAGCTTCACGAGCGTAAGTAGAAGTCGTCACATGGTAATCCGCAGATTTCTCTTGCTCTTTCTTCTTCTTCTCTTCTTCAGACCAACGTTCTTGGTTCTCTTCTGCTAACTTACGAGCTTCTTCAACAAGCTTAGCTGCTTCAGCTTCGGCTTTACGAGTTGCTTCTTGCTCTTGACGAGCTTTAAGTTCATCCGCTTCTTTTTTCGCTTGTGCGTTAGCGTCTGCATTTTTTGAATTCATGTCTTTTTTAGCCTTTTCAGCTTGTGCGCGTTGAGCCTTCTCTTCAGCTTCACGTTTTGCATCCGCTTCACGTGTTACTTTTGCTTCGGCTTCGCGCTGTGCTTTCTCTGCAGCATCACGTTTCGCTTGCTCTTCAGCATCGCGTTGTGCTTTCTCTTCCGCTTCACGATTAGCTACTTCCTCAGCTTCACGTTTCGCTTCATCTTCAATAGTGCTGCGCTTCACGTAAGTACGCTTTTTACGTACCTCAACTTGAACATCCTTACTCTTACCGCCTCCAGCGGCAACACTTAGCGTGCTGCGGGTCTTGCGTTGAAGAGTTAAACGAGTCGGTTCTGTTTCACCAGAAGTATCGCCGTGCTCCTTTTTAAGGTGCGTTAGCAATGTTTGCTTCTCTGAATCAGTCACTTGGTCCGACCCTGCTTTCTTCATGCCTGCATCAGCAAGTTGTTCAATTAAGCGGTCAACTGGCGTACCAATCTCTTCACTCAGTGCTTTAACTGTTAATTGTGTCATACCGCTCTCTCTCCTTGCTGAATTATTCTTCGTCGCCGAACCAACAGATGTTACGCGCAGCCATAATTAGCTCGCCTGCACGCTCTGCAGTTAGGTCTTCGATGCCTTCTAGTTCATCAACGCCTTGGTCAGCTAGGTCTTCCAATGTCGCAACGCCTTTTGCTGCTAGCTTGTAAGCCATTTCACGCTCAAGACCTTCAAGTGCAAGTAGGTCTTCAGCTGGCTCAACACCATCGAAAGTTTCTTCTTTCGCTAGCGCTAGAGTTGTCAGTGCGTCTTTCGCGCGGTTACGCAATTCTTCAACGATACCTTCATCTAGACCATCTACTTCAAGAAGCTCGTTCACAGGAACGTAGGCTACTTCTTCAAGCGTAGAGAAGCCTTCTTCAACAAGCATTTGAGCAAAGTCTTCTTCGATATCTAGGTGCTTCATGAAGTTTTCAATAGAAGCAACTGCTTCTTCTTGGTGCTTCTTCTCTAGATCAGCAACAGTCATTACGTTCAGTTCCCAACCAGTAAGTTGAGACGCTAGACGTACATTTTGACCGCTACGACCGATAGCTTGCGCTAGATTGTCAGCTTCAACCGCGATGTCCATTGAGTGCGTATCTTCGTCAACGATGATAGAAGCAACATCAGCAGGAGCCATTGCATTGATAACGAATTGCGCCGGGTTATCATCCCAAAGCACGATATCGATACGCTCACCGCCAAGGTCGTTAGATACAGCTTGTACACGTGCGCCACGCATACCAACACACGCACCAACAGGGTCAATACGTTTGTCGTTTGTTTTAACGGCGATTTTAGCACGAGAACCAGCGTCACGTGCAGCACCTTTAAGTTCAATTAGCTCTTCACCAATCTCAGGCACTTCAACACGGAATAGTTCAGCTAGCATTTCTGGCTTAGAACGAGTAACAAAAAGCTGGAAACCACGAGCTTCTGGCTTAACTGCGTATAGAAGACCACGAACACGGTCACCTGGACGGAAGTTTTCACGAGGAAGTTGGTCATCACGAAGGATTACCGCTTCAGCATTGTTACCTAGATCTAGAATCACTGTGTCACGGTTAACTTTCTTAACTGCGCCAGTGACTAGCTCGCCTTCGTTATCAATAAACTGTTCAACGATTTGAGCGCGTTCAGCTTCACGTACTTTCTGTACGATAACTTGCTTAGCTGTTTGAGTCGTAATACGGTCAAACGTTACTGATTCGATATCATCTTCGATGAAACCGCCAAGTTCGATCTCTGGATCATCGTACTTTGCAGCTTCAATAGAGATTTCTTTTGTTGGGAATTCAACTTCCTCAACAGCTTCCCAACGGCGGAAAGTTTCGAAATTACCCGTTTTACGGTCAATCTCAACACGAACTTCGATTTCTAGTTCGCTTTTCTTTTTTGTTGCCGTTGCAAGCGCGATTTCAAGCGCTTCAAAAATACGCTCACGAGGAACTGCTTTCTCATTAGAAACAGCTTCTACTACCGCCAAAATTTCTTTGTTCATTAATCTAGCCTCTTAAGCTCTTCTCTCTAGGAGAACTAAAATTTAGGGATCAGGTTAGCTTTCGCAATATTGCTCAGGACGAATTCTTCTTCTTGTCCTTCAACCAATACTTTCACTGTCTCGCCTTCGATAGATTGGATATCACCTTTCCATTTACGACGGTTGCCGACAGCCATTTTCAAAACGATGCTTACCTCGTGACCAATAAATTGTTGGTAATGCTCAGCTTTGAACAGTGGTCTCTCTAAACCTGGTGAAGACACTTCAAGGTTATAAGCCACTGAAATTGGATCTTCAACGTCCATTACGGCACTTACTTGGTGACTAACTTCAGAGCAATCATCTACATTGATACCATTTGGTGAATCGATGTAAATGCGTAGCGTTGAGTGCTCACCAGCACGAATAAATTCTAATCCAACTAACTCATAACCTGATGCTGCTACTGGAGCGTCAAGCATTTCAGTAAGTTGTCTTTCTAAACCAGTCATTTAACCACTCCAGAAACAAAAAAAGGGCTCAAAGCCCAATTTAAATTCCAAGCAAACATTATCATCTAAGATGCATTTATAAATGCTTAGATAACAAAAAACCCCGTATAAGTCGGGGTTTTTGTTGCTGGACCCTTATATGTTAAGTGTCATCATATTTGATATCACACTTAACTCACAGTGAGGTTCACACTGTGCAAACTTGCTACCAATACAAGCTATATAATAGCATTGAAATTGGTTGCGGGAGCCGGATTTGAACCGACGACCTTCGGGTTATGAGCCCGACGAGCTACCAAACTGCTCCATCCCGCGTCCGACTTGTGAGCATTATACGCCCAACAAGATGTTTTACAAGTTTGTAAACATGGTGCCGAGAGAGGGACTCGAACCCTCACACCCTAAGGCACTAGCACCTCATGCTAGCGTGTCTACCAATTTCACCATCTCGGCATCAAATCTTTACAGATTATTGTGGAATTTCGTCGCCTTGCGCCGGAACTTCACTCACTGCATCTTCAGCTTGTTGAATCACCTGACCTTGAGTCGGGTCAATCCACTGTGACTCAGTTTTATGTGTAGACATATTACCAAGCACTAAGCTAAGGATAAAAAATGTAGTTGCAAAAATTGCAGTCATTCGGGTAAGGAAATTTCCTGAGCCACCAGCACCAAACACAGTGTTTGAAGCGCCAGCACCGAAAGAGGCTCCCATATCTGCGCCTTTACCTTGTTGAATCAACACTAGGCCAATTACACCAAGCGCTGCCAACAGGTAAATCACAAGTAGAACTGTAAACATTTTTCCACCTATGTTCCTAATTGTTGAGCCAGCGCCGTTCAAAAAACTATTTTCAAGAACAAGGCTAGCGACCTCCTAACTGAAGGCCGAGCAATACTAGCGAATGCGACGATGACTGACAAGGGGAATTTACTAAAAAATAAGCCTTTACCAAGCAAGTGGTCAAAAAAAGGGCAAAAGGGACACAAAACTCATTTGCGTCCCTTTTTAATCATCACATAACTAAAACCCGGCCCCCACAAGTGAGACCGACTTCGCCTGTTACGGCAAACGTTTTATTAGCAATTCGCTTTTACTGCATCAGCAATTTTCAGTGCAGAACTCTGAACAAGTTCAGCATCTTCACCTTCGACCATTACGCGAAGTAGTGGCTCAGTACCCGATTTGCGTAATAGCACACGACCTTTCTCACCGAGTTCCGTCTCGACTTCAATAACAGCCGCTTTCACAGCTTCTGCTTCTAGTGGATTTGAATCACCACTGAAACGAACATTTTCTAGAACTTGAGGGTATAACGTCATACCTTGAGAAAGCTCATTCAGTGTCATTTCACTATCGACAACTGAGGCCAATACTTGCAGAGCAGCAACGATAGCATCACCTGTCGTCACTTTATCTAATAGGATAACGTGCCCCGAGTTCTCAGCACCGATCTTCCAGCCTTTAGCTAGAAGTTGTTCCATAACATAACGGTCACCAACAGCAGCACGTACAAATGGAATACCTAACTGCTTAAGGCCATTTTCCATACCAAGGTTGGTCATTAGCGTACCAACAACTCCGCCTTTTAGTTCACCACGACGTAGCGCATCACGAGCAATGATGTAAGCGATTTGGTCGCCATCAACCTTGTTGCCTAGCTCATCAACCATGATGATACGATCACCATCACCATCAAAGCCAAGGCCTAACGCCGCTTTTTCTTCAAGCACTTTAGCTTGCAGAGCGCGTACATCAGTCGCACCGACTTCGTGGTTGATGTTAGTGCCATTTGGCTCCACACCAATCGCAACAACCTCAGCACCCAGCTCTTTAAATACAGCCGGCGCAATGTGGTAAGTCGCACCATGCGCGCAATCCACCACAATTTTCATACCCGCTAGCGTCATTTTGTGTGGGAATGTACTTTTACAAAATTCAATATAACGGCCTGCTGCATCATTTAGGCGTACCGCTTTACCTAATTCGGAAGATTCCACGCACTCGATATCTTTGTCTAGCTCAGCTTCGATGGCGAGTTCAATCTCATCCGACAATTTAGTACCTTCAGACGAGAAGAACTTGATGCCGTTGTCATAGAAGGGGTTGTGCGATGCAGAGATAACAATCCCCGCTTCAGCACGGAAAGTTTGTGTTAGGTAGGCAACAGCCGGTGTCGGCATTGGCCCCGTAAACGTAGCTTGAAGACCAGCAGCAGCTAAGCCAGCTTCTAAAGCAGACTCAAGCATGTAGCCAGAAATACGAGTATCTTTACCAATGATCACTTTCTTTGTGCCCTGCTTTGCAAGAACACGACCAGCAGCCCAGCCAAGCTTCAAAACAAAATCAGGTGTGATTGGGTACTGGCCCACTTTTCCACGTACACCATCTGTGCCGAAGTAACGTCTTTTATCAGACATATTGATTTTCCTTAATTATGATTAGTGATTGTTATTCATCACTTCGATTATCTTCATCGCTTCCAATGTATCTTCAACATCGTGAACGCGAATAATTTGTGCACCTTTCATTGCTGCGATTGTTGCGCAAGTAACGCTAGCGACCATGCAGTCAGCTGGGACTTTGTCTAGTAGCTTAAAGATCATCGATTTTCTCGACATCCCCGCTAAGACAGGCAAACCAAGCGTATGAAACTTTTCAAGGTGCGCTAATAAATGGTAATTGTGTTCGATGGTTTTACCAAAACCAAAACCAGGGTCAAGAATCAGCTGCTCTTTTGATATACCGACCGCCTCACAAGCTTCAACCCTTTCTTGTAAAAAGTCTTCGACATCTGTTAGAACATCTTCGTAGCTTGGATTGGCTTGCATGGTTCTTGGCTGACCTTTCATGTGCATCAAGCAAATAGGTACATTAGCCTCTGCGGCCACTTCTAGAGCTCCGGGCTCTTGCAGTGCGCGTACATCATTGATCAAGTCAGCACCCGCTTCAACAGCTTGGCGCATCACCTCAGCTTTGCTGGTATCAATCGAGATCCAAACATCAAACTTGGCGCGAATCGCTTTAATCGCCGGGATAACTCGAGCTAACTCCTCCTTTAAGGACACCTCTGGAGCACCCGGACGAGTCGACTCACCACCAATATCAATAATGCTAACGCCAGCCTGAATCATTCGCTCTGCTTGCAGTAAAGCATTATCTAATGAATTGAATTTTCCGCCATCAGAGAAAGAGTCAGGCGTAACATTGAGGATACCCATCACATGTGGGCGGTCTAAAACGAGCGTTTTATTGTGTGCTTTTAATATCATGGAAGGTGGGTCTTAAAGGTAAAAAATATCTTGGGCTAGAAACAGAAAAACCCTGAGCGTACTCAGGGTTTTAATTTAAAGCTTAGCAATTAAGAATCTTTGTTTTGAGCATCATCTGATTCAGATTTAACTTCTTCAACTGTCGACTCTTCAGCTTTTGGCTCGGCTTCGGCTTTCTCTTCTGATTTAGCTTCAGGTTTAGCTTCTTCCTTTGCAGGTTCTGCTTTCGCCTGGTCACCCCAACCAGCAGGCTCACGAATGTCGTCTTTGCGTTCCATCAAGTCATCAATCTGACCTGCATCAATCGTTTCAAACTTCATTAGCGCATCTTTCATCGAGTGCATGATATCCATGTTCTCTTCAAGAATCTGTTTCGCACGAGCATAGTTACGGTCGATAAGAATACGAATTTCTTCATCGATTAATCTAGTTGTATCGTCAGAAACATGTTTCGCTTGGCTCATGCCGCGACCTAGGAAAACTTCGCCTTCCTCTTCAGCATAAAGAAGAGGACCTAGTTTTTCGGAGAAGCCCCACTGCGTAACCATCTTACGAGCAATATCAGTTGCACGCTCGATATCGTTAGACGCACCAGTCGAAACTTTGTCTTTACCGTAGATAAGCTCTTCAGCAAGACGACCACCGTACAAGCTAGAGATCATTGATTCTAGATGCTGGCGAGACATGCTTACGCGGTCTTGCTCAGGTAAGTACATAGTTACACCAAGCGCACGACCACGTGGGATGATTGATACTTTGTACACTGGATCGTGTTCAGGTACCAAACGACCAACAATTGCGTGACCTGCTTCGTGGTAAGCCGTTGACTCTTTCACTTCCTCAGACATCACCATTGAACGGCGCTCTGCACCCATCATAATTTTGTCTTTCGCAAGTTCAAACTCAACCATAGATACATTGCGTTTGTTACCACGAGCAGCAAATAGAGCCGCTTCGTTAACAAGGTTCGCAAGGTCTGCACCAGAGAAACCAGGAGTACCACGAGCAATCAGAGATGGTTCAACATCACCTGATAGTGGCACTTTACGCATGTGTACTTTAAGAATCTGTTCACGACCACGTACATCAGGTAGACCAACCACAACTTGACGGTCAAAACGACCAGGACGAAGTAATGCAGGGTCTAGTACGTCTGGACGGTTAGTCGCAGCGATAACAATAATACCTTCGTTACCTTCGAAACCATCCATCTCAACCAGCATTTGGTTAAGTGTTTGCTCACGTTCATCGTGACCACCACCAACACCAGCGCCACGTTGACGACCTACAGCATCGATTTCATCGATAAAGATGATACAAGGCGCTGCTTTCTTCGCTTGTTCGAACATGTCACGCACACGAGATGCACCAACACCAACAAACATTTCAACGAAGTCAGAACCAGAGATAGTAAAGAACGGTACTTTCGCTTCACCAGCAATCGCTTTTGCAAGCAATGTCTTACCCGTACCAGGAGGACCGACCAACAGGATACCTGTCGGGATCTTACCACCAAGCTTTTGGAAGCGACTTGGGTCACGAAGGTAATCCACAAGCTCTTTCACGTCTTCTTTTGCTTCGTCACAACCAGCAACATCAGCAAACATCGTTTTGATTTGTTCTTCGCTCATCATTCGAGCTTTGCTCTTACCAAAAGACATTGCGCCTTTACCGCCGCCGCCGCCTTGCATTTGACGCATGAAGAAAATCCACACACCAATCAGTAAGATCATTGGGAACCATGAAATGAAGATAGTGCCAAGCAGGCTCTGCTCTTCAGGTGGTGTACCCTGAACTTTTACGTTTTGATTAATTAAGTCATCAAGTAGCTTTTGATCATAAACAGGCATGTAAGTTACATACTTAGAGCCACCACCACGACGTGTGAAAGTGATTTCGCTGTTATTGAACTGTGCGTCTTGAATCTGGCCTTGGCCAACTTCCTGTACAAACGTGGTGTAATCTACTGCTCTGCCGTTACTTTCCCCAGGGCCGAAGCTCTGGAATACCGACATCAACACTACCGCGATAACAAGCCACAGAATTAAATTTTTTGCCATGTCACTCAAGGTGTAAGCCTCTCGATAACTAATTGTAATTAAAGGTAGGGTACTACAGTTTGTAACCTGTAGCCATGTTGTTAACTCTCACTCTTGGAAGAGAATCGTTAACCTTTGTAACCAGTTGCTACGATAAACACTTCACGAGAGCGAGCTCGAGAAGAGTCGGGTTTTCTAACTTTGACTGTTTTAAACATCTCACGAACGTCCTTAACATATTGGTCAAACCCTTCGCCTTGGAATACTTTTACAACAAAACTACCATTGGTAGCTAGAACTTGTCGACACATATCCAAAGCTAATTCAACTAAATACATAGCTCTTGGCTGATCCACAGAATTGTTGCCTGCTATATTAGGTGCCATATCAGACATCACGACATCAACCATGTTTGGTTGTATACGTTCCAACAACGCATCTAGCACAGCTTCTTCGCGGAAATCGCCTTGTAAAAAGCTCACTCCAGCAATCGGATCCATTGGTAACAAGTCACACGCAATGATTTGACCGTTGTCTCCGATAATCTTAGCAGCATATTGAGACCAACCGCCAGGCGCTGCACCCAAATCCACAATGGTCATCCCTGGAGTCAGCAATTTATCTTTCGTTTGAATCTCTTCCATTTTGAAATAAGCACGCGAACGATAGCCTTTTTTTCTGGCTTCATTTGCGTACTTGTCGTCGAAGTGTTCCTTCAACCAACGGCCTGAACTGGCCGAGTGTTTCTGTTTGCTCATTGGATACCTAAATTGGAGGAAAGTACTAATTGCTGAATAAATTATAGTCTTCAGCTTTAGATGGCGTTAAAATAGGTTTTTTCAACCCTAATACTAAATAAAATTGGCCGCGTAATGAACCTAAGTACCAAACAAAAGCAGCATCTAAAGGGCCTAGCTCACAGTTTAAAACCTGTTGTGCTAATGGGCGCAAATGGACTTACTGAAGCTGTTCTAGCGGAAATCGAATTAGCTCTAGACCACCACGAACTGATCAAGATTAAAGTTGCATCAGAAGACCGTGAGACTAAGCAACTGATTATCGATGCAATTGTACGTGAATCTAAAGCTGAGAAAGTACAGACTATCGGTAAAGTTCTTGTACTGTTCCGTCAGTCAGAAGCACGTAAAATCGAGATTCCACGCAAGTAAGCGAGCTTAATATAAGCTAACTTCATTAAAAGGAAGCCACTGCGCTTAGCTTTTAGTGTAGCGTGAGAAACGAAAAAGGTCGCATTAGCGACCTTTTTACTTATCAAAAACAAAGAAAATTCAATTAGATGTATTCTACTTTGTCGATTTCGAAGTCTTTATCACCACCTGGGGTAGAGATCAGTACTTCATCGCCTTCCATCTTACCGATAAGACCACGTGCAATTGGGGATTTCACAGAAATGCGACCCGTTTTGATATCGGCTTCATCTTCAGAAACGATTTGGTAGCGGAATTCTTCATCCGTATCTACGTCAATCAAAGTCACTGTCGTGCCAAAGATAATCTTACCTGTGTTATCCATCTGCGTTACATCGATGATCTGAGCCAGTGATAGCTTATATTCAATATCTCGAATTTGAGCTTCACAGATACCCTGCTCTTCACGAGCTGCGTGGTATTCAGCGTTCTCTTTCAAGTCACCGAGTTCACGAGCTTCACCAATAGCTGCTGAAATAATAGGACGTAGCTTAAGTAGGCGATCTAATTCGTCACGTAGCTGCTGAGCGCCACGTACTGTCATTGGAACCTTTTCCATTTTTTACCTCTATGCCAAAGCTTTCTTTGGCCAACATAAATCCACCCAACATACTTATTGGGTGATAGAAACAAAACGATTTGGCTTAGTGTAAACAAAGTTTATGGCTAAATCACCTTTATTCCACTTTGCGTTATAAAAGCTTTATCTAGGTCTAAATTACAGACATCACAAAAATGAATAATAACCTCACCATCAATAAGTTAGTGATAAAATATCTAAAAAAAACAAAAATAAACCAAATAAACACAGATCACACTTTTATAAAAATCACATAAAATCAATAACTTAAACATAGCCAAACTCAATAAAACAGTGTGCATAATTTTTATTGATATCATTTTACTACCTGATGGTGGAACTTTAGGGTTAAAAAGTACCCCACGGATTGTTCTGGCAAGTTTCACGCTTTTGTTCTAAGCATGATTATGAAGCTTGATTAATACGAGCAATACACAAAAAGGATTCAAATCCTTGATAAATACCTTTATGGACAGTAATTAGGAATTAATAACATGAACAAGACTATGATCGCGCTTGCTGTATCTGCTGCAGCTCTTGCTACTGGTGCTAACGCTTCAGAACTATACAACCAAGACGGTACTTCTCTAGAAATGGGTGGCCGTGCGGAAGCTCGTCTATCTATGAAAGATGGCAAAGCGTCTGACGAATCTCGCATCCGTCTTAACTTTCTAGGTAAAGTTGAAATCCAAGATGGCCTATACGGCGTTGGTTTCTACGAAGGTGAATTCACTACAGCTGACTCTACAGCAACATCGAATGATAACGGTTCTGACCTTGATAACCGTTACACGTACGCTGGTATTGGCGGCACATTTGGTGAAGTAACTTACGGTAAAAACGATGGCGCACTAGGCGTAATCACTGACTTTACCGATATCATGGCTTACCACGGTAACTCTGCTGCAGATAAACTAGCGGCTGCTGATCGTACTGACAACATGCTTTCTTACAAAGGTCAATTCCAAGACCTAAGCGTAAAAGCAAGCTACCGTTTTGCTGACCGCTCACTAAACAACGCTAAAACTGACTACGTTGATAATGGTGAAGACGGCTACTCTCTATCAGCTATCTACGCTATTGGCGAAACTGGTGCTAAGCTAGGTGCTGGTTACGCAGATCAAGATCAATCGAATGAATACATGCTGTCGGGTTCTTACTCAATCTCTGACTTGTACTTCGCTGGTGTATTCACTGACGGTGAAAAGCAAACTACAGGCACTATCAAAAATAAAGCTGTTGATTACACAGGTTACGAGCTAGCAGCGGCTTATACTCTAGGCCAAACTGTATTCTCAACTACGTATAACAACGCAGAAACTGATAGCGAAACGTCTGCTGACAATATTGCTATCGACGCAACGTACTACTTCAAGCCTAACTTCCGTGGCTACGTATCGTACAACTTCAACCTAATCTCAGCGGGTGATAAGATCGATACTACAGATCTAGCTTCAAACGGTGTCGCAACTTCTGCACAAGCTGAAGACGAGCTAGCTCTAGGTCTACGTTACGACTTCTAATTCTGATTATCTAATTGATTAATTAGTTAATTGAGAATCAAAACGCCCGCTCTATAGCGGGCGTTTTTTATATCTGTATACTGAAAACATCAGTCATCCAAGAAAACCTTCTATGCGCCTTCTATCCAGCTTACTCCTATGTGGTTTGTCACTGTGTAGCTATTCAATTAGTGCTTTCGAATACCTCCCTCTAGATAAACTGCCCGATGGCAGTAGCACAAGCTTGATACTGAAGTCATTGAGTGATGATTCGAGTGAGTTGAACACCAATAGCGATGGCTTTTACCCTCCCGCCAGTACGTTAAAGCTAGTCACCGCTTTGGCAGTCAAATTGGAGTTAGGAGATAATTTTAACTACACGACCAGCATTGCGCGTTCTAATAAAGATGTCGTGATCTCATTCAGTGGTGACCCTACACTACAAAGAGAGCATCTAAAAAACCTTTTAGATCAATATGCTAAATCGCAATCTAAAACAATCAAGGGCAACTTATACCTCGATAACTCAGCTTTTACTGGCTATCAACGAGCGGTTGGTTGGCCTTGGGACATTTTAGGCGTTTGTTACAGCGCTCCCTCTAGTGCAATGACCTTAGACAGTAACTGCGCACAAGCCTCTATTTATACAAAAGATAACGGTACAACACGCGTATATATCCCAGCTCACTATCCGATAGACGTGACAACCTCAGCAGCCACGGTAACTCGCTCTGGCCAAAAGGCAACGCAATGCGACCTTGAGCTTATTACTACCCCAGATAACACTTACAAGCTCTCTGGTTGCTTAGTTGAGCGTAAGAAACCACTGCCGCTCAAGTTCGCGATTCAAAATCCAGAGCTTTACACCTATCAAGTCGTTACATCGATTCTTAAAGAACTGAGAATTGAAGTAAAAGGCAATGTGGTCGTTGGCAAAAAAGCTAAAGCAGGCAAAAGCACGTTAATCGCAAGTCACAGCTCAGAGAAACTTCCCGAACTGATTAATATCATGCTCAAGAAATCAGACAATCTAATAGCAGACAATCTAACTAAAACGCTGGGTGCGACATTTTATGTTCAACCGGGCAGTTTTAATAACGGCACTGAAGCGATAAAGCAGATATTACTGACCAAAGCCGATATTGACCTAAGCCAAGCACAGTTGGTCGATGGTTCTGGGCTATCCAGAAATAACCGCATGACCTCGCAAACCATGGCTCAAGTGCTTCGTTATATCTGGGAAAACGACCAACAGCTCAACCTGATTGAGGCTATGCCTACATCTGGTACTGATGGCACGCTCAAATACCGTCAAAGCATGCGAAAAGCACCAATCCAAGGCAACATTATTGCCAAAAGTGGTTCTTTGTATGGGAGCTACAACATGGCAGGCTTTGGTTTAGATAAAGCGGGAAAACCAAACTCTCTATTTGTACAGTTTGTCCGTGATTACTTTCCTGACACACCAGATCCAGAAAAACCAGTAGAAGCACCCATCACCCAGTTTGAACGAGCTTTCTACACAGATGTAGTTGAATTCAGTCAAACACAGAGCAAACCTAAGTAATGTTCAACTCTGTTTAAGCTTCTACTTAAGCAATAAAAATGGCGCTGAAGATCTTGAATCTTCAGCGCCATTTTTGTCTCATAAGGTGCTTTTAGCTATTTTTATAAATGCTAAGCGATCCCTAAGAATGAATTAACCACAGTGAAGTAGATCCACATTCCAGAGATATCCACTATCGAAGCCAGTACAGGGCTCACTAACACAGCAGGATCAAGTTTGAAGAATCGAGCGACTATCGGTAACCCACCGCCGAGTACAGTTGATATGGTCACTTGAATAAACAGAGCAACAGCAATCGCGTAAGCAATCATATTAATGTCGTAACCACCCGTTGACTGGTTGTCACTGAATAATAAGATTCGGCCAATCATCACTAAGGCGATCGCAAGAGCTAAACAGATAGCAACTCTAAGCTCTTTCCATAGAACGTTGGCCCACTGGCGTTTCTTCAATTCCCCTGTGGCTAAGGCCCTAATGACCAAAGTCGCAGCTTGTGTTCCTGTGTTGCCACCCGCGGCAGCGATTACCGGCATATAGATCGCCAGAAGTACTAGCTGGCTAAGAATGTCTTCATACTGAGCAATGATAAGCCCAGAGACAATGCCCAGCAGTGCTAAGGCAATAATCCAACCGATACGCTGCCTAACATGGCTAAGCACTCCAGTTGAAAGGTAACCTTGTTGAGGTTCAACCTCTGAGTAGATCAGCCCTAGTTGGTGAGCTAGATGTCGAGAGCGCTTCTCAAAGCCCTGCTCTTCTAGCTCACTAAGTAAAGTCTGAATCGTACTAAGAGAGCATTGCCCAAGCACTAACACCGCATCTTCAAGTGGCATGCGGTTTAAAAGGTTAATTTGTTGCTCACGCCCATACTGTTGAAAGGCATTCGATACAGCTTGGATGTCTTGCTCTGAGTACAGAGCTTCAATAGATAAAAAAGTGTTGTTCATTACCGTCATGGCGAATCTCCCGATTGGCAAAGGTAACGACCATCAAAACAAGTAGCCTATAGAGAGTACCCCGAGAGTGTAAAGCGGTGTACACCAAGAGCGTATAGCTATATACATCAAGAATATAAACTAAGCGCACCAAGAGCTTAAAGCACTGATGTGTCTACTTGTTAGAATCTAGAGTGTGGAAAAGAATGAGGGGAAAACAGATACCCTACCCGAACGGCAGGACAATAGATCAATACCGAGACGAGTTATTCTTCTCCATTCAAACTAGGAGGATGGTCGGTATTGTTCATAAAAATCTCCAAAATTACTGTCAGCTCGACAGCGCGCATAGTGTAGCAATCCTGTAAAAAATTCTTCGTCAACTTTCTGTCAATAAATAAGGGGCAATAAATAGGGGCCCATAAAAAAGGCATCCGAAGATGCCTTTTCTATAAATCATTGAGATTTAATATTACTTAATAGTAATACGAGCAAACTTACGCTTACCTACTTGGTAGACCGCAGTACCTGCTTCAGGTACCAATTTGCTGTCTTCAATCTTCTCGCCTTCAAGCTTAGCTGCGCCTTGCTTGATCATACGCATCGCATCAGAAGTCGAGTTTACAAGACCTGCTTCCTTTAGAACGTTCGCAATTGGTAGGCCTGCTTCGAATTCAAATTCAGGCATTTCATCAGGAACTTGGTTCTTAGCAAAACGGTTAACGAACTCTTGCTCAGCCGCTTCAGCATCTGCTTCGCTGTGGAAACGAGCAATGATCTCTTTAGCAAGAAGTACTTTCACGTCACGAGGGTTTTTGCCCGCCTCAACGCCAGCTTTCAGTTCCGCAACTTCTTCAAGAGGACGGAAAGACAGTAGCTCGTAGTAGCTCCACATTAGATCGTCAGAGATAGACATGATCTTACCAAACATCTCGCTTGGTGCTTCGCTGATACCGATGTAGTTGTGCGCAGACTTAGACATCTTCTTAACGCCGTCTAGACCAACAAGTAGTGGCATCATCAGCACCGCTTGTGGTTTTTGACCTGCTGCTTTTTGCAGTTCACGCCCCATAAGAAGGTTAAACTTCTGGTCAGTACCGCCAAGCTCAACATCGCTCTCTAGTGCAACAGAGTCGTGACCTTGAAGAAGTGGGTACATGAATTCGTGGATTGCGATCGGTTGACCACCAGCGTAACGCTTTTTAAAGTCATCACGTTCAAGCATACGAGCAACAGTTTGGTTAGAAGCAAGACGAATCATGCCTTCTGCACCAAGTTCAGATAACCACTCAGAGTTGAAACGAATTTGCGTTTTCGCAGGATCTAGAATCTTGAATACTTGCTCTTTGTAAGTTTCAGCATTCTTCAATACGTCTTCACGGCTTAGCGGTGGACGTGTTGAGTTCTTACCTGATGGATCACCAACCATTGCTGTGAAATCACCGATAAGGAACGTCACTTCATGACCAAGCTCTTGGAAAGCACGAAGCTTGTTAAAGATAACCGTATGGCCTAGGTGGATATCTGGAGCGGTTGGATCGGCACCCAGTTTAATGCGTAAAGGACGACCTTCTTTTAGTTTCGCAATCAGTTCGTCTTCTGGAATCAGTTCTTCTACGCCACGTTTGATCTCGGCTAGTGCAGCTTCAATACTCGCCATTCTTGTTCACTCCCACAGATTTGGCAAAAATATAATAATTAGACATCTTACTTGAATAGCGATGTATTTTGAAACCAGTTACACTATTCCGTCGTCTATTTTCATAATATTTACAGAACGAACCGGAACATGTTGTCTATTTTTGCACGCCTTCCCATTTTGCACCGGGCATTTATCGCATTTTTTAGTGCCGTAATTTTTATCGCTATTTTCTTACTCCCCGACGTCAACAGCTTACGTGACGATACGGGAGCTTTAGTCGTTGGAAAACACTACCCACTGACGATCAGTGCATCAGCACTTGTTAGCTCAAGTGACGCACCACCGACGGCAGTACTCAAATGGGAGAAATACACCGTTCGCTCTGGCGAAAGCACCTCTGTTTTATTTGAACGTATTGGCCTTTCATACCGTTTACTGATCACTCTACTCAATACCAACAACGATATTAAAAAGCAGCTGTCCAATCTAAGACCTGGCGACGTATTACAATTCGGCTTTGATGAAAACAACGACCTTATTCAGTTGAAGCGACAACTTAGTGCGTTTGAAAGCTTCAAGATCACTAAGTCTGGCGATTCATTCTCCTCTAGCTTCGACAAAAAGGAAGTGGCCTACCAATACAACTATGCCGAAGCCAACATCACGTCTAACTTCTGGAACGCCGGCGTCAATGCAGGCCTAACTGCAAACCAAATTATGGAACTGGCGGGCATCTTCGGTTGGGATATCGACTTTGCGTTGGATATTCGCAACAACGACAGCTTTAAGATTTTGTACCAAGAGAAAGTCGTTGAAGGCGAAGTGATTGGTCGCGGCAAGATCATGGCGGCAGTATTCAAAAACCAAGGTGATTCATTTACCGCGGTATTAGATGATAGAAGCGGCAACTACTTCGATGAAAATGGTCGTGCTATGAAGAAAGCCTTCTTGCGCTCACCGATTGATTTTCGCCGTGTAACATCGAACTTTAACCCTCGTAGAAAACACCCAGTAACCGGTAAGGTTCGAGCTCACCGAGGCACCGACTACGCAGCCCCTGTTGGCACACCTATCTGGGCAGCCGGTGACGGTATTGTTCAGAAATCGGGTTACAACCAATTCAATGGTAACTACGTGTTCATTCGCCACAGCAACACCTATATTACTAAATACTTGCATATGAAGCGACGTATGGTGAAAACAGGTCAGCGCGTAAAACAAGGCCAAACCATTGGTACTTTGGGCGGTACAGGCCGTGTGACTGGCCCGCACTTACACTATGAATTCTTGGTCAATGGCGTACATAAAAATGCGCGAACCGTGAAATTACCGCAATCTAAGTCGTTAACCGGTAAAGCAAAAGCAACCTTTATTGCCAACTCAGAGATTCGACTGAATAACCTTGAGCGATACGGCCAGTTACTAGCGACTAATTAGGCAACTAGATACCAATTAGGTTAAGAGCCCTATAAACCAACGAAAAGAGCGCCCACCAAGGCTAATGCCGATCAGTTAAAGCCAAAGTGATCGGTTGAAGGATCCTTCCGAGCTGTC
>NZ_JBFSTC010000007.1:0-21414 GCF_041466605.1 Vibrio sp. 10N.247.310.17
GAAACAGAGCCGCTAACGGACTCTCATCTAGACGTCGGCGTGAATCAGTTAGGACACTGGGTGCAACACGAGACCAGCTATCTTCAGGTTTAGGCTGAAGTGCAATGTCTAATGAACTGCACACCTCTTTGATAGACATGTTGCGTTGCAGCCCCATCCAAATAACTAACCAGACAGCTTGCTGAGCGGGAAGCCGACGTCGTCTTATGCTCGCTTTATTGGTTTCAAGAAGAGCTTGTTCTATCCACTCAATCTGAATGGCGTCGACAACAGATTCATAATTGTCGGCATCTTCAATGGTCTCGTGTGCCATTGCTAATTCTTGTTCAAGCATAAAAAAATCCCCATCAACGTTGTTGATGGGGATTATCTGCTAACTGCAAGATCGTTCAAGTCTTCTTAAACGATCGGCATTACCACAGTTGTGGAGCCTTTTAGTATTTGAATCGCTGGTTTTATTTAACGACCATTGATTACGAACGTCTATTTAATGACCGTCGATTATTTCTGCGTTGCCGCTTTCATTGGCGTAACAAACTCCGCAAGTGCTTTAAGCATTGCTTCTGGTTGTTCAACGTTGTTTTCAATGATTTTCACAACCGCTGAGCCAGAGATAGCACCTGCAGCGCCCGCTACAATCGCTTCTTTCACTTGTTCAGGAGCAGAGATACCGAAACCAAGCAGTGCTGGTGGCGCATCAAACTTGTTCAAACGATCAAGTAGGGCAGTTACAGGCATGTTTGCTTTTGTTTCTGCACCCGTTACGCCTGAGCGAGAAAGTAGGTATGTGTAACCGCCACCTAGCTCAGAAACTGATTGAAGTGTTTCATCGCTTGCTGTTGGCGGAGCAATAAAGATTGGGTGAACTCCAAACTTCTTCGCAGCAGCAACAAATTCGCCGCTTTCATTGGTTGGTACATCAGCAATCAATACTGAATCGATACCTGCTTTTGCGCAGCGTTCGTAGAAGTTCTCAATACCACGTGCGTAAACCAAGTTCGCGTACATCAGTAGGCCGATTGGCAGCTCTGGGTATTTAGCGCGAATTTGACCAATAAGATCAAAACACACATCTGGCGTTACTTTAGAATCTAAAGCACGAATGTTTGCGCCTTGGATTGTTGGGCCATCTGCAAGCGGATCAGAGAATGGAATACCAAGCTCAAGTGCATCTGCACCCGCTTCAACCAAGGTTTCCATGATCTTAAGTGATTGCTCAGGGTTAGGATCGCCAACCGTTACGAATGGTACAAATGCGCCCTGATTCTTTTCAGCTAAGCGAGTGAAGAGTGATTGATAGCGATCCATTATAATGCTCCTTTCTCTTTAAGAATGTCGTGTACAGAGAAAATGTCTTTGTCACCGCGACCAGATAAGTTAACGACTAATAGCTGTTCTTTCTCTGGGTCGTCGTGAGCCATTTTTACAGCGTGAGCCACAGCATGAGATGACTCTAGTGCTGCGATAATACCTTCTTTACGTGCAATCAATTGGAACGCTTCTAGCGCTTCGTCATCGGTCACGTTGTCGTATTCAGCACGGCCAATCGCATTTAGGTGCGCGTGTTGAGGACCAACTGATGGGAAATCTAGACCCGCAGATACAGAGTAAGACTCTTCTACTTGGCCGTTCTCATCTTGCATCAGTGGGGCTTTCATACCGAAGAAAATACCGGTTTTACCGTGTTTAAGCGGCGCGCCGTGTTGGTCAGTATCAATACCTTTACCAGCAGGCTCTACACCGATTAGGCGAACAGACTCTTCTTCAATGAAATCAGCGAACATGCCGATAGCGTTTGAACCACCGCCAACACAAGCGATAACGGCATCAGGAAGGCGACCTTCACGAGCTAGAATTTGGTTTTTCGTTTCTTCACCAATCATGCGTTGGAAATCACGAACAATCGTTGGGAATGGGTGAGGACCCGCTGCAGTACCCAATAGGTAGTGCGCGTCTTCATAAGTTGCAGACCAGTCACGTAGCGCTTCGTTACATGCATCTTTTAGCGTTGAAGAGCCAGAATGAACAGGGATAACCTCTGCGCCCATCAACTTCATGCGGAATACGTTCGGGCTTTGACGTTCAACGTCTTTTGCACCCATGTAAACGCGACACTTAAGGCCTAGTAGAGCACAAGCAAGCGCTGTTGCAACACCGTGTTGGCCTGCGCCAGTTTCAGCGATGATTTCTTGCTTACCCATACGTTTAGCAAGTAGCGCTTGGCCAAGTACTTGGTTTGTCTTATGTGCGCCGCCGTGAAGTAGATCTTCACGCTTTAGGTACAGTTTGGTTTTTGTACCTTTAGTCAGGTTACGCGTTAGCGTTAGTGCCGTTGGACGACCTGCGTACTCTTGCAGAAGCGTCATGAATTCACTGCGGAACTCAGGATCGGCTTGTGCATCAATAAATGCTTGTTCTAGTTGGTCTAGTGCTGGGACTAGGATCTGCGGTACGTATTGACCACCGTATTCACCGAAGTAGGCATCGAGTTTAGCCATTGTGTTATTCCTTCAATTCTATTGGAGTGTCTTCACACCAAGTCATTTAATCTTGTTTGAGCTTCGCAAAAGGCAAAGCTCACAAATATGTTTTTAGTTTCCGCTTTCTAGCTCTGGTTTTTGCTTCTAGAAGCCAGACTAGTAATTACGAATCGCTGCAAAAGCGCGTTGCAGCTTGTCTGCGTCTTTTTTACCAGGAGCGGATTCAACGCCAGAGTTTAGGTCTAATCCTAAGCAGCCCAACTTAGCCGCTTGGTTAGCATTTTCTGGGCTTAGACCTCCTGCCAACATAATTGCGCTTTGGTTGTTGATTAGGCTCCAATCGAACGCTTGGCCAGTACCACCCGTTTGAGAACCTACTTTAGTATCTAGCAGGTGACGAGTCACGTTGCTTTTCAGTAATTCTGGTAGCGCGCTTTTAGCACCGTTTTCACCACCAGAAGCCACACCGTAAGCTTTCCAAATCTCAACGCTTTCAGGTATTGATTGTTTTAACTCATCAACAAATGCTTGAGACTCATCACCGTGCAGTTGCACAGCGAATAGGCCTAGCTCAGATACCGTTTTCGTAACGTCTGCTACGCTGTGGTTTTGGAACACACCCACGTAGTTCAGCGGTGCGCCACTCATGGTTAAACGAGCCGCTTCGATATCCACATGACGCTTAGACGCTTCAACGAAAATCAAACCACCGAACACCGCACCAGCTTGATAAGCCTTCGCGGCATCGTCAGAGTGAGTTAAACCACACACCTTGTTTTCACCGAGTGTTACTTTACGCACTGCGAGTTCAAGGTTCTTCTCTGCCATTAAAGAGCTGCCGATTAGGAAGCCGTCTGCAAACGTTGAAAGGTCACGCACTTGTTGATGTGTGTAGATGCCAGACTCTGAAATCACGACTGCGTTTGTAGCCAGTTCGCGAATCAGCGGAGCCAACTCTTTGGTACGGTTCAAATCAGTCGAAAGGTCACGCAGGTTACGGTTATTAATGCCGATCACTTTCGCTTTTAAAGCGACTGCGCGGTGAAGCTCTTCTTCGTTGCTGACTTCGGTAAGTACACCCATGTTGAGTGAGTGAGCGACTTCCGCCAGTGCTTGGTACTCTTCGTCATCTAATACCGATAGCATCAACAAGATAGCATCAGCAGAGTAGTGACGAGCTAGGTAAACTTGGTAAGTATCAACCATGAAGTCTTTACACAGAATCGGTTGCTTAGCAATGCTGCGAACCTTTGGTAAAAACTCAAAGTCACCTTGGAAGTATTTCTCGTCGGTCAGAACTGAAATTGCATTTGCGTGGTTGTTGTACACCGATGCAATGTAGTCCAAATCAAACTCGTCACGGATCAACCCTTTTGACGGAGATGCCTTCTTACATTCAGTGATGAAAACCGTTTGTTCGCCGCTCAGTGCATCATAAAAGCTACGGTCTGTTGCGGTTAACGCTGCTTTAAACTCGTCCAATGGTTGAGTTTGCTTACGCGCTTCAACCCATTGGTATTTGTCACGAACGATTTTTGCTAATACTTCCGCCATTTCAGCTTCTTTGATTGAAACGTGGGTCGACAGTTTATCGGTAGTCTGTGTCATGTTCTTTGTCTCGTCGTTCGTTAGGCGTGTGCAGCAAGCTTTTGTACAAGCTCGTACGCTTTGCCAGAGTTCATCGCGTCAATCGCTTGCTGTGCGTTGGCTTTTAGATCTTCGTGACCAAATAGACGCATCAGCAGAGCAACGTTGACTGCCACAGCGCCAACTTGAGCATCTGTGCCTTTACCCGTCAGGATATCCGTTGTGATGGCTTTGTTCTCTTCTGGCTCGCCGCCCTTGATTGCTTCAAGAGGGTGAGTGTTCAAACCAAAGTCAGCCGGTGTCACGGTGTACTCGTGAATCTTGCCATCTTTAACTTCAGCAACGATGGTTTCGCCATGAATAGCCACTTCATCAAGGCCGCTACCGTGCACAACGGCAGCACGCTTCATGCCCATTTGCAGCATGGTTTCCGCGATAGGGCGTACTAGCTCTTTGCTGTAAACACCCATTAGCTCGATGTTAGGGCGAGCAGGGTTAATCAGTGGGCCAAGGATGTTGAAGATAGTACGTGTTTTCATAGTTTGACGAACAGGCATCGCGTGACGCACGCCACCGTGGTATTGCGGAGCAAATAGGAATGCTACGCCAAGCTCATCGACAGCCGTACGAGTGTCTTCCGCGGTCATCGCTAGGTTGATGCCAAACGAATCCAGTAGGTCAGAAGAGCCTGATTTGCTCGATACACTGCGATTACCGTGCTTCGCGACTTTTAAGCCACACGCTGCTGCTACAAATGCAGAAGTTGTAGAAATGTTGATGGTGTTGTGACCGTCGCCACCTGTACCTACGATGTCAGCGAAATCGTAATCAGGGCGTGGGAACGGGTTTGCATTGGCAAGCAGTGCTTTCGTCGCGCCAGCGATCTCATCAGGTGTTTCGCCTTTGATTTTCAATGCAGTCAGAGCAGAAGCCATCAAGATTGGGTCAAGTTCACCCTTGATGATGACATCAAATAACTGTTGGCTTTCTTCTTGAGTAAGAGACTGCTGTTCGTAAAGTTTATTAATCTGTTCCATGATTTCGTCCTATTTTCCTGTCTTCTCAAGGGGAGAGCTTTTCTCTAAATGAATAGGTTTCTCAAGAGCCCATTCGATAGCGTTTGCTAGAAGCGTTGCACCGTAGGTCGTCATAATTGATTCAGGGTGGAATTGGAATCCACAAACCTTGTCTTGTTCTTGAACCACAGACATCACCAAATCATCGACTTCAGCTGTCACCGTTAGGCTATCAGATACATGCGTTGCCACTAAAGAGTGGTAGCGAGCGATAGCCAATGGCGAAGGTAAGCCTTGGTAAGTCGCATGGTTTTGGTGTTCCATCATCGACACCTTACCATGAATGATTTCGCCAGCGCCTGCAACGGTGCCGCCGTAGGCTTCAACAATCGCTTGGTGGCCTAAGCAAATACCAATCATTGGTACTTTGCCTTTTAGAAGCTGAATCAGCTCTGGCATGCAGCCCGCATCAGCCGGAGCGCCGGGGCCTGGTGAAAGCAGTGCAACAGGGTTGTCTAGCTCGTTGATCGCCGCTTCAACAACCTTTGCAGGAATGTTGTTACGGTAAATTTTCACGCTGTGACCTAATGAACGGAACTGGTCTACAAGGTTGTAAGTGAATGAGTCGAAGTTATCGATGAATACAATATCAGCCATGATTACGACTCCTTCTTATTTGAGATGTTCTTAGTATGTGCAGCTTGAATCGCAGAGATGACCGCTTGTGCTTTGCCGCGCGTTTCATCTGCTTCTGCTTGTGGGTCAGAGTCGAACACCACGCCCGCGCCCGCTTGTACTTGTGCTACGCCATCTTCAACGTAAGCAGAACGAATTACGATACAAGTATCTAAAGTGCCTTCACCGGTTAGGTAACCGACTGCACCACCGTAGCTACCACGACGCGTTTTTTCTACGTCACGGATAAGCTGCATTGCGCGGATTTTTGGTGCACCCGTTAGCGTACCCATGTTCATACAAGCTTGGTAAGCGTGTAGGGCATCTAAGTCTTCACGGAGCTGACCAACAACACGAGAAACCAAGTGCATTACATGGCTGTAGCGATCAACTTTCAGCAAGTCTGCTACGTGGCGAGTGCCTGCTTTTGCAATACGTGCCACATCGTTACGAGCTAGGTCGACTAGCATCATGTGTTCAGCGTTTTCTTTCTTGTCGGTACGCAGTTCAAGTTCAATGCGGCTATCTAGGTCGAAATCAATTTGACCATTCGGGCGCTTACCACGACGACGAGTACCAGCAATTGGGTAAATTTCGATTTGGTTGGTTTCAGTTTCGTACTTCAGTGCACTTTCTGGAGAAGCACCAAACAGAGTAAACAGCTCATCTTGCATATAGAACATGTAAGGGCTTGGGTTACTTTGCTTGAGTTCTTTGTAAGCCGCCAGTGGAGCAGGGCAAGGTAGCGTAAAGCGACGTGAAGGTACCACTTGGAATACATCGCCTTTAACGACGTATTCTTTTAAATCACGAACCGTTTGGCAGAAGTCTTCATCTGAAACACTCGGTACAGCGTCAACGTTGTCGAGTGGCGTAACTTCTGTGATGGCTTTCAATGACTGACACTGTGTTTGAATGTCGGCTAGGCGCTCTGTTAATTGCGCTTTGATGCTTTCATCTTGAGCAAACAAGCTCGCGTGAAGTAGGCCTTCGTTTTCTTGGTGGTCGAAACGTAATAGAGTCTCGGCAACGTAGAAAACAAAGTCAGGGCAGTTGTTGGTCGCTTCAGCATCGCCTAGCGGTTCAAAGTTCGCCACGATGTCGTAAGCGAATAGGCCAGCCATGAATAACGCGTGTTTGTTATCCGCGTCTTGCTCAAAGCTATGCTGAACCAAACGCAGTGCATCGAATGAAGACGCTTGTCTTAACCGTGAGTCTTCGTCTAATTCGTTACTTGGCTCAACAAAAGTCAGTGTCAATACGTTATCCTCAAGGTCAGATTTGATCTCTGTTTTAACGTTTTGAGCTAGGTGTTCGATTAGCGCTTGACCATTTTGAGTCAACGCCTGAAAGGTTACTTCATGTCCGCGACATACGATGCGAACAGCAGAGTCGATAAGGAGTAGGCTTGTCAGGTTCTGTTTAGATTCAATCTCAGCCGATTCCAACAGCAAACTGTCTGTTTTGTTTTCACACAGAGTATGAAAAACGCTGGTTGGATCTTGCGAGTAAGGAACGGAAGAATTGATGACCTCAATGGTTCCCAGCTTTTTGATTTCAATGGCCTTGTTCACAAGACCTCCTTTATGATTCTTTAAATTTCCTGCCGTACATAGTCGCATAAAGATACCTTTCACCCAATCTAGAATATGGTCAATTCGTTGATTTGTTAGTCAGTTGAATGTGAGATGTTCGACAAATTAAAAAGCCCGCTATGAAAGCGGGCTTAGTGATAACTTTTTTATAAACAAACTGTTTAATTAGAAGTACACGCTGGCCCACCAAGAACTTGTCCAAGTGCGCCACCAATTAAGCTCTGAACTTGCTTCTACTGAAGAAAGTTCTAAAACTTTATCTTTATGGTTTTGGTTAAATTCTTGTAACATAGTGAACCTATCAAATGTGATACTTCGTATTTGTGTACTAGTTAACTAGTTTTGCGCTTGCAGGTCAAGTGCGTTGACACAAATATAACGATAAAAATTGAAAACAATGAAAAAGAATATATGAGAATTGATCTACATAGTCATACAACAGCCTCAGATGGCCGACTTACTCCACCTGAACTGATTGACCGAGCGCTAGGCTTTAACATCGAAGCGTTAGCGATTACAGATCATGATACGACTGATGGACTTGCTGAAGCACGCAGCTATATTGCTGATAACAATCTTCCTATTCAGTTGATTAACGGCATCGAGATCTCAACTGTTTGGCAAAACAAAGATATCCATATTGTTGGGTTAAACGTCGATCCTGAATCACCAGAATTGAAAGCGTTAATTGAACAACAGAAGCAACACCGTGTTGGACGTGCAGAGATGATTGCTCAACGTCTTGAGAAAGCGACTCGTGAAGGTGTGTTAGAAGAGGTTAAGTTGATTGCAGGTGATGCACCAATTACTCGAGCACACTTTGCGAAATGGTTAGTCGACAATGGTTACGCGAAAACCATGCAGCAGGTGTTTAAAAAGTTTCTTACGCGCAACAATCCAGGTTATGTGCCGCCAACATGGTGCTCAATGAGTGATGCTGTCACGGCTATTCATGCGGCTGGTGGTCAAGCGGTATTAGCTCACCCTGCGCGATATGGCCTTACCGCCAAGTGGGTTAAACGCCTTCTCGCTGCATTTGTTGAAGCAAATGGTGACGCTATGGAAGTCGCTCAGCCTCAGCAAGCGCAACAAGAAAGACGCACACTTGCGGATTATGCTATACAATACAAACTATTAGCCTCCCAAGGCAGTGACTTCCATTATCCATCTCCGTGGATGGAACTTGGACGTAATCTCTGGCTACCTTCTGGGGTCGAAGAAGTATGGAAAGATTGGGAGTTTCAAACGGTTTCACCAACTGATACCGATGACAGTATTTAGGTGAACCAGCTCCTTCTGATGATAGAGTCGAGAGATTCGATAACGAGGATCAACAATGAGCCAGTTTTTTTATGTACACCCAGATAACCCACAAGCACGCTTAATTACTCAAGCGGTTGCGATTATTCGCAATGGCGGCGTTGTGGTTTATCCAACAGATTCAGGTTATGCACTGGGTTGTCAGCTTGAGAATAAACAAGCACTCGAACGCATCTGTAAAATTCGTCGAATCGATGATAAGCACAATTTCACTTTGTTATGCCGTGATCTTTCTGAATTGTCACTTTATGCACGAGTAGATAACGTGGCTTTCCGTCTGCTTAAGGCGCACACGCCAGGTGCTTACACGTTTATTTTCAAAGCAACAAAAGAAGTGCCAAAGCGTTTGATGAACGCTAAGCGTAAAACGATCGGTATTCGTGTACCGGACAACAAAATTGCCCTAGATCTTCTAGAAGCAATGGGCGAGCCATTGATGTCGACGTCTCTGATTCTTCCGGGTAACGAGACCACTGAATCGGATCCTGAAGAAATTCGTGACAGCTTAGAGCATGCGGTTGATGTCATTTTGAATGGCGGCTACTTAGGTGAACAACCAACCACGGTTATTGACTTCAGTGACGATGACGCCGTTGTTTTACGTCGTGGTGCCGGTGATCCAGCGCCGTTTGAATAATAGCGTTACTGATTAACAGTCTGTAACGAAACAGCAAACCTGCCAGAGTAAATAACAAGTGCTTTTTGGCAGGTTATTTGCGATAATACGCGACCGCGATTTGGTCGCGAAAAATTCATTCGACGTCTGTGAAGACGACAATTAGGTAGAAAAGAGTAAATGAGCGAAAAATTACAGAAGGTTTTAGCGCGAGCTGGTCACGGTTCTCGTCGTGAACTAGAAGGTTTAATCAAATCTGGTCGTGTAAGTGTTAACGGTCAAGTTGCGAAATTGGGTGAGCGTCTTGAAGACGAGAACTCAGTGATCCGTATCGATGGCCACACAATTACAGGCAAAGCCTCTGAAGAAGTGGTTTGTCGTGTACTTGCTTACTACAAACCTGAAGGTGAGCTTTGTACTCGTCACGATCCTGAAGGTCGCCGTACTGTTTTTGATCGTCTACCTAAGATCCGTGGTTCTCGTTGGATTTCAGTTGGTCGTCTTGATGCAAACACATCAGGCCTACTGTTGTTCACAACCGATGGTGAACTAGCAAACCGCCTAATGCACCCAAGCCGTCAGGTTGAGCGTGAGTACCTAGTACGTGTATTTGGTGAAGTAACCGAGCAAAAAGTTAAGAACGTGACTCGTGGCGTTCAACTTGAAGATGGTATGGCTCGTTTCGAAGATGTGGTTTACGCTGGCGGTGAAGGTATGAACCATACTTTCTACGTAGCAATTAACGAAGGTCGTAACCGTGAGGTTCGTCGTCTTTGGGAATCACAAGAAACAACAGTAAGCCGTCTGAAACGTGTACGTTACGGTGATATCTACCTTGATAAGAAACTGCCTCGTGGCGGTTGGAAAGAGCTAGATCTTCAAGAAGTAAACTACTTGCGTGAGCTTGTTGAACTTCAGCCAGAAAAAGAGACACTGTTGGATCTTGATCCTGCAAACACTTCTCGTAAGCGTGAGCGTTCTCGTAGCCAGAAAATTCGTCGTGCTGTTAAGCGTCACGAAGAGCGCGCAAATGCTCCTAAAGGCCGTAGCAACCAGACTAAGCGTAAGAAGCCTGCAACTCGCGGTACTACAACACCTGATTCAGGTCGTAGTGCTCCAGCGACTAATGGTAAACCTCAGTCTACCAAAAAGCCTAAATTGAACAACGGACGCCCGGCTAAACCGGCTAAGCCAAGATCACGTAAGTAATTACACCAGTAGTTGCTACAGTTTTTAAGCTTAAAGCTTAATCCAACGTTTCGAATACAAAAAAACCTGCTAACTTAGCAGGTTTTTTTATGTCTTGAATATGGCGTAGTTCAAATCATGTGGAAGTGCTTGATCAGGTAGAAGTGCTTAGTCAGCTAGAAGCGCTCAACCAGCTCGGCTGACTCGCTACGATTGATATTAGGTCACTTTCAAATGATTCGAGAAGTTGTCACCCTTCGCCATGCGGTCATACAAAATAACATTGACCGCGGCAGCAAGGTTCATGCAGCCATTAGTCGGAACGTAGATGGTTTCACGACAGAAGTCTGTGATCTCTTTTTTCAGAGTCCCATCTTCAGGGCCGAAGATATAAAAAGCACGAGGTGGGTGCTTATAATCAGGCAGAGGCTTAGCGCCTTCTATCAAATCAACCGCGATGGGCACGCAGCCAACAGGAATAATATCTTTAAGATCTTCAACACCAATTAATGGCAACTCAAGGTGCTTTTCTTTGGTGTCGGTATGAAACTGTCGAGCGTGGTCATAACGGGTGCCAGTATAAAATACAGAGTTTGCTCCGTAGCAACCAGCTGCTCGCATTACTGAGCCAACATTTTCAGGGGTTTTGGGGTTTACTAATCCAACACAGGCATAGCCTTTGGATAGGGTATCTGTCTTTGCTTTGGTCATAATTTTGTAGAGTTGCAGTTTAAAGTGATGAGGCTATGAAGTCGTAAGAAAACCAGCTCAGTACTCTGAGCTGGTTTAAGAAGAGCCTAGTCGCGTTTCCACAACATGTGACAGAACTTGTGTTCAGGGTCACGGCTGATCAGTAGACGAGCGAATACGTCATCTAAGACATCATCAGCTTCATTTACAAGACCAATGCGTACTTCAGCGTAGATCTCTTTGTCGACTTCAAAGCCAACATGTTCAACCCAATCGTCACCAGTTTCAACAAGTTCTGCAGCGCCACGATCTTCAAACTGAGCCGTGAATAAGATCACGTCTGCAGGTTCAAGATTATCAGCAGCCATCTCTAGAAAGATGTCGTATGCAGTGTCAATTGCGTCGTCGTAAGACATTAGGTTGTTAGCTTCGGTCATAATCAGTATCTTAGCTTGCGCGGTTCATGTATTTACGTTCAGCTGTGTTCACAACAACTTTGTCGCCAGTTGCAATGTACTCAGGAACTTGAACAGTAAGGCCTGTAGAGAGACGAGCTGGTTTAGTACGAGCTGAAGCAGATGCACCTTTGATTGAAGGGTCTGTTTCTTCGATTACTAGCTCAACTGAAGTTGGTAGCTCAAGAGTCGCCGCAGTACCGTCGATAAGAATCGCGTACATACCTTGCGTATCTTCGTTGATGAATAGCAGTTCGTCTTCGATCATTTCACCGTTGAAGATGAACTGTGTGTAATCTTCGTTATCCATGAAGATGTACTCGTTGCCATCAACGTAAGAGAACATCACTGCACGCTTAGTTACGTCGATCGTTTCAACGATTTCGTCAGCCTTGTGACGAACTTCTGTTTTAACGCCAGTTGCTACATCGTGACCACGGAAGCGGTAAATCTTTTGACCGCCTCGGCCACCTGGTGTTGTTACTTCGATATCTTTAACTAGTACTGTTTTGCCATCAACATTGATCGCAAAACCTTTTTTAATCTCACTTGCTCTAGGCATTTTGTGTTTGTCCTTATTGGGTCTATCCGGTGATTATATCTCGTAGACGCTATAAATAGGAATAGCTTGAATCATAAAGTCACCTAAGCGATCATAGAGAGACAGTTAAATCATTATTTTATTTACCGAAACGACCTATGCAGCTACCTGTTATTGACCCAACACAGCCATTTCAACCTGAATTTCAACCTGTGGTTAACGATCTGATTACCTTTCTAAAAGGTGGGTTAGGTTCTAATCTGCACAGTGTCTATGTTTATGGCAGTGTGGCACGTAAGCAAGCCGTTGTCGGTCGCTCGAATCTAGATGTGGTTGTGGTTACCCATCGTCCTTTTCCAGATCAACGAACCACGCTGCTGAATACCATCAAATGGCGCTTCCAAAAGAGCTTCCCTCAGGTCACACAAGTGGCAATCAAAACCACCTTGGTAAGCGAGATCGTTGATTTCGACAACATCTTTACTTGGGGCTTCATGCTCAAGCATTTAGCCGTGTGTGTGCATGGTGAAGATTTATCAGACTGTTATGGTGATTTCGAAACGAGTTGGGAAATTGCCAAACACTGGAATATGGATGCGGAAAACTGGTTAGCGGTTTATCGTAATAAGATTGCCCGAGCAACAACGCCAGAACAGCAAGTCGCCGCGCAGGTGATTATTGCCAAGAAACTGTTGCGAGCCAGTTATTCTTTGATCATGTACCGAGACAAGAACTGGTTCGATGCGCCTATGGAGTGTGGTCAACAGTTCTTGAGATATCATCCAGAGAAAGAAGTTGAGATTCAAAGGTTGGGTATTCTGCTGTCTGGGCGTGCGATTCCCAAACGTTCAGTGATAGGGATTCTTGATGGTTTTGGTGAATGGTTGGTTAAGCAGTATCAGAAAACTGAGTTTCGAATCGGGTAGGGGTCGTAAGCTATCCATTGATATGAAAAGCAGAGCAAGCTGAAGAGCACGTCTCTGCTTTTTCGTTTTAAGCTTATCTAGAGCTTTAATACATATCTCGAGTTTGAAGGCCGTTTCGAAAATAGAATAGGTCTAGAACAGGCCTAGTTGCTGCCCGCTGACTCTTTCAAAATCTAACCCTATAAATGGCAGAATCGCTTCTGCGACCGGTTTAATCTGCTTGTCGATGTAATGTTGATAATCGATACCGCTCTTCAAATACTCCTTGGGCTCGGGGCCACTCAGCGTAATCAAATATTCAATACGTCCTTTGTTTTGGTATTGAAGTGGGCGACCAAGCTGGGCATTGATCTCATCGGCCAATCTTGCCGCGCGAACCTGTGGCGGAATGTTCTTCTGGTATTCATGCAATTTACGGCGTAAGCGTTTTTGATACACCAGTAAATCATCGTGTTTGCCCGCGGATGTTTCATCGACAAACTGTCTAACATAATCACTTGGATCTTGGTCGTGAAAGACCATCTCATACAAGGTTTGTTGGAACTGCTGTGCAAGGGGCGTCCAATCGGTTCGGGCACTTTCAAGGCCTTTAAAAATGATCTTCTCTTGGTCACCTTGGTTGATTAAGCCTGCATAACGTTTCTTCGATCCTGTCTCTGAACCTCTAATGGTTGGCATTAGAAACTTGCGATAGTGAGTTTCGTATTCAAGTTCGAGTATTGAGGTTAGGTTGTAGGTTTCTTTTAAGTGATTCGTCCACCAATCGTTGATGTAAGCCACAAGGGAGTGACCAATCTCGTCTGCTTGTTCTTGCTCAAAACTGCCATTAAGAGACACGAAAGTTGAATCGGTATCTCCGTAAATTACTTGATACCCTTTATCTTCTATCAGAACCTTGGTTTGCTTCATGATCTCATGCCCACGCATGGTGATAGAGGATGCTAAGCGAGTATCAAAGAAACGACAACCAGAAGAACCCAGCACGCCATAGAAAGAGTTCATGATGATCTTAATCGCTTGAGAAAAAGCTTTCTCGTTGTTTTTCTTTGCGACATCACGCGCTGCCCAGAGGTTTTCGATCATCTCTGGTAGAAAGTGCTTAGAACGGTGGAATTGACCGCCACGGAACCCAGCTACTGCTTGGTCTTCTTCAGAGCCTAACTCTAACTTTAGCCCTTCAATTAACCCCATAGGATCAATCAAGAAAGAACGAATGATCGATGGGTAAAGGCTCTTAAAATCGAGTACCAACACAGAGTCATAAAGGTTGGGAATCGAATCCATCACATAACCACCGGGGCTAGCGATCCAGTTCTCAGGCTCTAAGTTCGGCGCGACGTAACCCGCTCGGTGTATCTGAGGCATGTATAAGTTAGTAAAAGCAGCGACAGAGCCGCCAACGCGATCAAGTTCAACACCAGTTAAGCGAGAACGTTCAATAGCAAAATCGAGTAGGTGAGTGTGTTCGAAGATTCGGTTTACTAGCACACAGTCTTGAAGGTTGTACTTGGCAAGTGAAGGTTTATCGAACTTAAACATTCGATTGATTTCATCCATGCGGTCATGAACATTATGAATGTCTTTGCCTTCGCCCAGTAACTCTTGTGACACGGACTCAAGAGACCATGACCTGAAATGGTAGGTTGCTGTTTTAAGCATATCGATACCATCTAAGACCACGCGACCAGGAATGGTAATGAACCCCTGCTGGTTTTGTGCGGAGCTGCGAAAGAAGCTCGGTTGATTGTCGCGACCAATACTGAGTTTCACTTCGTTCCATTCTGAACGTTTGTGCAGCAGCCTAAAGTCGAAATCAATGACATTCCAACCGATGATGATGTCCGGGTCAAACTCGGAGAACCACGCAATCATAGCTTCAAGCAGCGCTTTCTCGTTGGCAACCCATTGGATATTGGTGTCGGCTTGTTGTGGGTCGCCAATCATTATCACTCGGCTATCCATTGGACTGTCTAGGCCGATGGAATAAAGCACGCCTTTTTCCGAACACTCAATATCAAGCGAAACCACAGACAAGTTTGGCAAGTAATCGCCAGCTCGACATTTTGCGTTCGATACTCTGCGATGCTGTCTTTTTGGAGTGATAGTGCCTGTGAATTCGATACTGCCCTTGATAAAGCGCTCCATCAAGAAACGATCGGCCAGTCGAATATCACTTTCAAAGGTTTGGATCTCTTCACCGTTAAAGGCTTGAGCTAACCCGAAGCTGCTTCTCGATAAGGAAGAGTAACAAGCGGCTAAAGGGGTTTGGTCAAATGTTGCTAGCTCCAAAGGCTTTAACTGGCAATTGATAGACTCTTTCGCTGCGATAGCCTGACATGCTTCAACATCAGTTTGCGCGACAAAAAATACAGGCTTTTCATTTTGAATTGTCAGTAGAGTAGGGCCTTGAGGGGTGCTTAACCACAAGTCGATTTGTGTGCGCCCTGAAAAGTCTCTTGCTTGTCTTGTGAGTACAAAGCCTTGCTGAATATCCAATGTAGTAACCTATTGAAATTGGGAATCGAATACTACCACCTAGCGACCCTCAGCGCATAACAGGCAGCAAAAATACTAACTAAATTCTAGTTAACAGAGGCAAATAACGGGACTCTATAAGCAAATAAGTGAAATTGTCGCGAATGGCTATTCAATGGTATTGAAAATATCTTTATCTTGTGTAATTTTATTGGGTGTTGTTTTAACTGGTTGATTTTTAGAAAAAGCTTGTTGTTTTAGTTGGCTTATTTGTTAATAAGTACTTGCTAAAGTTCGTGTTTCAGCACATATTCAACAGAGCTTTTTTTTAGTAATTAAGTTAAGATGTACTCAATGCTGCGATTCACTGTTCCTTTGTTCCTTTGTTCCTTTGTTCAATTGTTTCAAACAGATGAAATGACACAGTGGTTGCAGAGCCAATTAATAGTGTGGAGATACAAGTTTGATAAATGTTTTCCTTGTAGATGATCACGAGCTGGTTCGCACAGGGATACGACGTATTATTGAAGACGTCCGTGGAATGAACGTAGCAGGGGAAGCTGAAAGCGGTGAAGATGCTGCAAAATGGTGTCGTACTAACAATACTGACGTTATTTTGATGGATATGAATATGCCTGGTATTGGTGGCTTAGAAGCAACCAAGAAAATCTTGCGTTTCAACCCTGATGTTAAAATCATCGTTTTAACTGTTCATACGGAAAATCCGTTTCCAACTAAAGTGATGCAAGCTGGAGCTGCTGGTTACCTTACTAAAGGGGCAGGTCCGGATGAAATGGTAAATGCAATTCGAGTGGTTAATAGTGGCCAACGATACATTTCGCCAGAAATTGCGCAGCAGATGGCTTTGAGCCAATTTTCGCCTGCGTCTGAAAATCCATTCGCAGACTTATCTGAACGTGAACTTCAAATCATGATGATGATTACCAAAGGTCAGAAAGTGACGGATATTTCAGAACAACTCAATCTAAGTCCTAAAACAGTCAACAGTTACCGCTACCGCTTGTTCAGTAAGCTGGATATCAGTGGCGATGTAGAGCTGACGCATTTAGCGATTAGACATGGAATGTTAGACACTGAGACCCTTTAACACTGAGATCGTATAGTGACCAACTTGTTTGACTCAGTCTCATTCCTCAAGACAGTAACAGAGCAGCCCGGCGTTTATCGAATGTATAACGCCGAGGCTGTTGTTATTTACGTCGGTAAAGCTAAGAACCTCAAAAAACGCCTTTCCAGTTATTTCCGTAAAAAAGTCGACAGTGAAAAAACACGCGCTTTAGTCAGCAATATTGACAAGATCGATGTCACTGTAACGCACACGGAAACAGAAGCGCTCATCCTTGAGCATAACTACATCAAGCAGTACTTGCCTAAATACAACGTACTTTTGCGTGATGATAAGTCGTACCCTTATATTTTTATTAGCGGTCACAAGCATCCTCGTTTGTCGATGCATCGTGGTGCTAAAAAGAAAAAGGGCGAATACTTTGGTCCTTACCCTGATTCCGGCGCTGTGCGTGAGACGTTGCACCTACTACAAAAAATCTTTCCTGCTCGCCAGTGTGAAGATACGGTTTATGCCAACAGAACGCGCCCGTGTTTGATGTATCAGATTGGCCGTTGTGCTGCGCCATGTGTCAGCTCAATCATCTCTGATGAAGAGTACAGTGAACTTATCGACTACGTTCGTCTGTTCTTGCAAGGGAAGGACAAGTTAGTCCTTGAGACGCTCATCGAAAAGATGGACACAGCAAGCAGAGAGCTTCGCTTTGAGCAAGCTGCCGCGTTCCGTGACCAAATCCAAGCGATTCGACGCGTGCAAGAACAACAATATGTATCCGACGATTCAATGGAAGATATGGACGTGTTGGGCTTTGCTCAAGAGAATGGCGTAGCGTGTATTCATATCTTGATGATTCGCCAAGGCAAGGTTTTAGGCAGTAGAAGCCATTTCCCGAAAATTCCCAACAATACGGTGCGAGAAGAGGTTTTTTCGAGCTTTTTAAGCCAATATTATCTTGCGCATAATGAAGCGAGAACCATCCCAACTCGTTTGATTCTCAATGCCGATTTGATGGAAGATATCACACCGATTCAAGAAGCCTTGTGTGAAGTGGCGGGTCGTAAGATTCACTTCAATACCAACCCTTCAGGTACTCGAGGTCGTTACCTTAAACTCTCGAATACCAATGCATTGACGGCTATTACCACTAAGATTAATCACAAGATGACCATCAACCAGCGCTTTAAAGAGCTTCAAGAAGTGTTGTCGATGGATGTGATTAAACGGATGGAATGTTTTGATATCAGTCATACCATGGGTGAAAGTACGATAGCGTCTTGTGTGGTGTTCAATCAGGAAGGCCCTGTTAAGCCGGAATACCGCCGTTACAACATCACTGGCATTACCGGTGGTGATGATTACGCGGCAATGGCTCAGGCGCTTGAGAGGCGTTACTCGAAGCAACTTGATGTCGATAAGATCCCAGACATCATTTTTATCGACGGTGGTAAAGGTCAGCTCAACCGCGCTCATGAGATCATTTCTCAATATTGGGGTGATTGGCCATTTCGACCAAGAATGATGGGTATAGCCAAAGGGGTTACGCGTAAACCGGGTTTAGAAACCTTGGTGACTCTTGAAGGCGAAGAGTTCAATTTACCCAGTGATGCGCCAGCGCTACACCTTATCCAACATATTCGTGACGAAAGCCATAATCATGCTATTGCCGGGCACAGAGCAAAGCGTGGTAAAACGCGTAGAACCAGTGCACTTGAAGAAATTGAAGGGGTAGGGCCTAAGCGTCGTCAATCTTTGTTGAAATATATGGGTGGCTTACAAGAACTTAAGCGCGCAACTGTCGAAGAAATAGCCAAAGTGCCGGGCATTAGTCATTCTTTGGCAGAAAACATTTATCAAGCATTGAAACAATAGTAAAAATCCCGCACCATTAAAGCGCAATTGATAAGAGCCTAATAATATGCGTTTGAATATACCTAACATTTTGTCCTTACTGAGACTATTTTTAATCCCAGTATTCGTTGTTGTTTTTTACCTACCTTATGAATGGGCTCCTTTTGCTGCTGCAATGGTGTTTTGGGTAGCGGGTTTTACTGACTGGCTAGATGGCATGCTGGCTCGTAAACTAGGACAAACGTCTCGCTTTGGTGCCTTTATTGACCCCGTGGCGGATAAGGTGCTCGTTGCTACTGCTCTTATCTTAGTTACCGAGCATTATCACTCGATCTGGGTGACTATTCCTGCTGTGACCATGATTGGTCGTGAAATTATCATCTCGGCGCTTCGTGAATGGATGGCTGAAATCGGCAAACGTGCAAGCGTTGCGGTATCTTGGGTTGGTAAAGTGAAAACCGTTTCTCAGATGTTTGCTCTTTGGGTACTTATCTGGCGATACGACGACTGGATGGTTTGGGTGGGTTACATTGCACTCTATGTTGCAACCGTTCTTACTTACTGGTCAATGGCGCAATACTTGATGGCCGCCAAAGATGATTTGTTAGACGAAAAACACCATTGATGAAGAAGCGAGCTGAGGCTCGCTTTTTTGATCTTTAACCTAAGGTTAAATTATCAATAGTGGATATCTAATGTGATATAGATCTCCTTTGAATAGCCTGTCCACAAAGTGCTTTGCACACAAAGTCAGCTATTTAGCCTGTTTCGTATAAAATCTATTCAAACGAATTAAAAATACAAAAATAATATTGACTCAAACGCTCGAATCCGTAGAATGCATCCCGTACCCAAGAGGATGGCAATAAGCGATTCGATTGGAGTTATTAAGGCGCCTTGGCAGAGTGGCTATGCAGCGGATTGCAAATCCGTGGACCTCGGTTCGACTCCGGGAGGCGCCTCCATTATCTCTTTTTCTTAGTTAATGAGAAGAGGTAAGAGTAATGAAAATGCGATACTAGCTCAGTTGGTAGAGCGCAACCTTGCCAAGGTTGAGGTCATCGGTTCGAACCCGATGTATCGCTCCAAAATTTGTAATGTTGATTAGCGTCAGCATTAAGATGGTGTTTTACTTTTCAGTAATCGGCATCGCAATAAAGAATTGCGTGCCCTGGTGGTGGAATTGGTAGACACAAGGGATTTAAAATCCCTCGGCGTTCGCGCTGTGCCGGTTCAAGTCCGGCCCGGGGCACCATCTATTAAAGTCTACGTCTTAACGGGTGTAGCAAATGCGATACTAGCTCAGTTGGTAGAGCGCAACCTTGCCAAGGTTGAGGTCATCGGTTCGAACCCGATGTATCGCTCCAAATTAAAAAGCCCGAACAGAAATGTTCGGGCTTTTTGGTTTCTGCCGTTCAACATTTTATTACCCCACATTTTTCCTGTTTGACTCCCGTGGTTAGACGGTCGATAAAATATTCAAATTCTCATACCTTTAACTTCGTTTTAAAAGCGAGATTCCCTATGAACTCGTTCCTCGTACTAGGGAATGACGAAAGGGTGCTGAGATCTCAAAGCCTCACTAGCAACGTTTGTATACCCGCGTCGTCATCCTCGGGCGTGAGGAACGAATGAACCGGGGATCTCCTTACCTAAAGATTAACTTGACGATATTTTCAGCAATTTGTCAGTTACCGCTCCTATTTATCAAGCGATTATTAAAAACTATTGATCGTTCATTTCACTTTATGTTATTTTCCCGCGCAATCTCGGAATGAATAATGTTCAAGAAGAGCAACGATTGCTTCTGGGGGATACGCGTAGTGACCATTCTTGCTGATTGGGACATTACGTAGGGTAGGTATCAGCTAGCCTTTAGCTGATAGACGGGATACTTATGGCGCAATTCGCCATGCTAATGGGAAACCCAACATTGAACACACTAATAACAACATTGCTAATCAGCTCTGCATTTCCAAAGGGACCAGCTCCTCATAGCTGCCCGATCCTGCAAAAATGTCCAATTCTTCAAAACAGTAGCATTACTGAACCTTGAGCTCACGCTAACTAATTTTTTTGCTGTCCTAAGACGGCCTAATTTCGTATTCGTCATTTGACTTATGCGAGCGTACAGCTATATCTCATTTCTAGACAATACGCGTGTTTCATTATGAATGCTCTCTAAATCAATAGAGGGACTGTATGCAATTGCGTCTGATGGAGGTGAGTATGAACACATTCAAGGGGACTTTTATGACTACCGCCTTTGAAGTCGATATTAATACTATCGCAAATTCATTTTCAACTATGGTTCCTATCGTAGAGGGAACTTACGACCTAACGCCTGACGCTATTTTGCTAGAGCAAGAACAGCATGAGTCGGATGTTCGCTCTTACCCAAGACGCCTACCAATTGCTATTAAACGAGCATGTGGTGTTTTAGTTGAAGATACTCGTGGCCAACTCTTTCTCGATTGCTTAGCTGGTGCAGGTACACTTTCTCTGGGCTACAACCACCCTGAGATTAACCAAGCGCTTAAAGACCAGCTCGATTCTGGTTTGCCGTACCAAACACTTGATATTACGACTCAAGCAAAAGAGACGTTTATCAAGCGAGTTAAAGCTTTTCTCCCTCAAGACTTTTCAACGAACTCGGTTCTTCAATTCTGTGGCCCGTCTGGCGCTGATGCTGTGGAAGCCGCGATCAAGCTAGCCAAGCAAACTACAGGTCGCAACACCATGTTTGCTTTTCGTGGTGCTTACCACGGCATGACGAACGGCACCATGGGCATGATGGGTAACCTCGGCACTAAAGAACGTCGTAGCGGCTTGATGTCTGACGTACATTTCATGCCTTTCCCATACAACCTCCGCTGCCCGTTTGGCATTGGTGGTGAAGCAGGTGCTAACGCAAG
>NZ_JBFSTC010000007.1:21514-94291 GCF_041466605.1 Vibrio sp. 10N.247.310.17
CATTCGTTACATCGAGCGTATGTTGAATGACGATGAATCTGGCATCATGAAACCTCCGCTGCCCGTTTGGCATTGGTGGTGAAGCAGGTGCTAACGCAAGCATTCGTTACATCGAGCGTATGTTGAATGACGATGAATCTGGCATCATGAAACCTGCAGCGATGATCGTCGAGCCTGTACAAGGTGAGGGCGGTGTGATTCCAGCTCCTGCATCTTGGTTACAAGGCCTACGTCGCATCTGTGATGAACATGGCATCCTACTGATTTTTGATGAAATTCAGTGTGGCGTGGGTAAAACGGGTCATCGATTCGCGTTTGAAGAGTCAGGCGTTAACCCTGATATCTTATGTTTATCTAAAGCGATTGGTGGCGGACTGCCTATGTCGCTGCTTGTGTTCGATAAGAGCATTGATACATGGAAAGCGGGTGAGCACACCGGTACATTCCGTGGTAACCAATTAGCAATGGTGTCTGGCGCTAAGGCACTGGAAATCATCGAGCGTGATGGCTTGGTTGAGCACGCGAACATCGCAGGCCAATATTTACGTCACGGGCTTGAGAAGATTCAATCACGCGTTGGCTGTATTGCTGAAGTTCGCGGTAAAGGCTTGATGCTTGGCGCTGAGATCAAGCAACCAAATGGTGATCTTAACAAGTTTGGCGAACCACAATCCGACGGCGAACTAACCTTAGCGATTCAACGAGCAGCATTAGAGCGCGGCTTGATGGTTGAAAAGGGTGGTCGTGATGGTTCGGTCATTCGTTTCCTTCCGCCAATGATTATCTCTTTTGAGCAGATCGACTTTGCACTGCGCGTCATGGAAGAAGCGATCATCGCAGCAGGTGGTGGTTTACAACAAGACCCAGCTTCAAGCGAACAAACTAACCAAGAATGGAATAAGCATTTCATCCAGACGGGTTTAGGCGGTAGCGATGAATTTGCTAGCGTGATGAACCAAACCACTCAAGCGATGAAAGCGGTTTTTGAACAGGTTGAAACCCCTTATTCGGGTTTAGATCCAAAAGTGCTAGAAGCAGCCATCAATGCTGTTGATCTCGATAACAGCCAACACGCTTTGGTTGATGTTGTAGATAGCACTGCAGACCTTGTCGCTGCGAACTCCATCTTCGTGCAACACCCAGACTGTATTGCGCACCTTCACACTCCCCCTCTTATGGCTTCGGTAGCTGCGGAATCGATTATCGCAGCGTTGAATCAATCAATGGATTCATGGGACCAAGCATCTGCAGCGACTTATGTTGAACAACGAGTGGTTGATTGGATGTGTGAGAAATACCAACTTGGCGCACAAGCTGACGGTGTTTTCACGAGCGGTGGCACGCAAAGTAACCTAATGGGTTTATTGCTTGCGAGAGACTGGGTTGCGGATAAGCACAATGGTCATTCTATCCAAAAGCTTGGCTTACCAGAATACGCGAGCAAGCTGCGTATCTTATGTTCAAAGAAATCGCACTTCACGGTTCAAAAGTCAGCCTCTCTATTAGGGCTAGGTGAAGCGGCAGTATGCTGTGTTGACACCAATGCAAACGGCACTATCAAGCCTGACTTGTTAGATGCAGAAGTGAAAGCGCTTAAATCTCAAGGGTTGATTCCTTTTGCGGTTGTCGGTACTGCGGGTACGACCGATCACGGTGCTATTGATGACCTTGAAGCGATTGCTGACATCGCCAACCAACAAGATCTTTGGTTCCATGTCGACAGTGCTTACGGTGGCGCGCTTATCTTAAGTAGCCATAAAGCTCGTCTGAAAGGTATCGAAAAAGCGGACTCAGTGAGTGTTGACTTCCACAAGTTGTTCTTCCAAACAATCAGCTGTGGTGCAGTGCTGCTGAAAGACAAAGCGAACTTTAAGTACCTACTGCATCACGCAGACTACTTGAACCGCGAACACGATGAACTGCCAAATCTAGTCGATAAGTCTATCGCTACCACCAAGCGTTTCGATGCATTGAAAGTGTTCATGACGATGCAAAGCGTTGGACCAAAGCAACTGGGTGATATGTACGACCATCTTCTAGAGCAGACGCTTGAAGTTGCCGGTCTGATTCAGAAGCATGAAGATTTCGAGTTGCTTGCTGAGCCGTCACTGTCGACTGTGCTGTTCCGTGCGTTACCGAACAACGAGCTATCAGCAAACGGCGTTCTTGATTTAGACAAACTGAATCAGACGTTAAGACTGGAGGCGCTGACTCGTGGCGTTGCAGTACTTGGCGAAACGGTCGTTGATGGTAAAAGCGCGTTGAAATTCACCATCTTGAATCCGTGCTTAACGACATCAGATTTCAAATCTCTAATTAACAAAATTCAAACTCTAGCCATTGAGCTAGCAGAACAACAAGGGTAATTAAAACTATGGCTATTCTACAAATTGGTGCAGGCGGCGTTGGTTGGGTTGTTGCACACAAAGCAGCACAAAATAACGAAGTACTGGGTGATATCACAATAGCTTCTCGCACAATCGCGAAGTGTGAAAAAATCATCGAATCTATCAAAGGCAAAAATAACCTTAAAGATTCTACTAAGAAACTAGAGGCTCGTTCAGTAGACGCTGACGATGTTGATGCGCTTGTTGCTTTGATTAAAGAAGTTCAGCCGGATCTAGTGATCAACGCTGGTCCTCCTTGGGTAAACATGGCGATCATGGAAGCGTGTTACCAATCGAAAGTATCTTATTTAGATACATCAGTTGCGGTTGATCTATGTTCTGAAGGCCAACAAGTACCACAAGCTTATGATTGGCAGTGGGGCTACCGTGAGAAGTTCGCTGAAGCGGGTATCACAGGTATTCTTGGCGCGGGTTTCGATCCAGGTGTGGTATCAATCTTTGCAGCGTACGCGGTTAAGCACCTGTTCGATGAGATTGACTCAATTGACGTAATGGACGTGAATGCTGGCGACCACGGTAAGAAGTTTGCGACAAATTTTGACCCAGAAACCAACATGCTTGAGATCCAAGGCGACTCTTTCTACTGGGAAAATGAAGAGTGGAAGCAAGTACCTTGTCACTCTCGTATGCTTGAGTTTGAATTCCCGAACTGTGGTTCTCACAAAGTTTACTCAATGGCGCACGATGAAGTTCGTTCAATGAAAGAGTTCATCCCAGCTAAGCGTATCGAATTCTGGATGGGCTTTGGTGATGCATACCTGAACTACTTCAACTGCATGCGTGATATCGGTCTTCTTAGCCCTGATCCACTAACGCTACATGACGGTACTGTGGTTCAGCCTCTGCATGTTCTTAAAGCACTACTACCAGACCCAACATCTCTAGCTCCGGGTTACACAGGTTTAACGTGTATCGGTACTTGGGTCCAAGGTAAGAAAGACGGCAAAGAGCGCAGCGTATTCATCTACAATAACGCAGACCACGAAGTGGCTTACGAAGACGTAGAGCACCAAGCAATCTCTTACACTACGGGTGTTCCAGCGATTACGGCTGCACTTCAGTTCTTCCGTGGCGAATGGGCTGATAAAGGCGTGTTCAACATGGAACAGCTAAACCCAGACCCGTTCCTAGCAACCATGCCGGAAATCGGTCTAGATTGGCATGTTCAAGAGCTAGAGCCTACAGCTGGTTTACCTCTGATCCACACTTTGAAGTAATTTCTGGCTCTTTGCCCTCGTCGCGTTGTCCATCGTACTCATTTACGTTCGTAAACTCCGCGCGATGTCCTAGCGACAAGGTCAAAGCTCTGCGAATTCCATTCAACGTCATATGATTGACGAGAACGTATAATTACAAGCCGATGCTGTTGCGTCGGCTTTGTTCGATTATCATGTGCCTTCGTGAACTCGAGGGCCGCAAGGTATTAACATGCAAAACAACGAACTAAAAACGCCTTATTTCATGATCAACGAAGACAAGTTGATTGCGAATTTAGAGAAAGCCAAGCAGCTGAAAGAGATTTCAGGTGTGAAGCTGGTATTGGCACTCAAGTGTTTCTCGACATGGGGTGTGTTTGACATCATCAAGCCTTATCTTGATGGCACGACAAGCTCTGGTCCATACGAAGTGAAGCTTGGCCACGAAACCTTCGGTGGTGAGACGCACGCTTACAGTGTGGGTTACAGCGAAGATGACGTGAAAGAAATTGCTGACATCTGCGACAAGATGATCTTCAACTCACAAAGCCAACTTGCCGCTTACCGTCATATTGTTGAAGGTAAGGCTTCGCTGGGTTTACGTTTAAATCCAGGTGTGAGCTACGCAGGGCAAGATCTGGCAAACCCAGCACGTCAATTCTCGCGTTTGGGCGTACAAGCTGATCACATCAAGCCAGAGATCTTCGATGAGATTAATGGTGTGATGTTCCACATGAACTGTGAGAACAAAGACGTCGATGCATTTATCGGTTTGCTTGATTCAATCTCAGAGCAGTTTGGTGAGTACCTAGATAAGTTGGACTGGGTGAGCATGGGCGGTGGTGTGTTCTTCACATGGCCGGGTTATGACATCGAGAAACTGGGTCTTGCGCTAAAAGCCTTCTCTGAAAAGCACGGCGTGCAGATGTACCTTGAGCCGGGTGAAGCGATCATCACTAAAACAACCGACCTAGTTGTGACCGTGGTTGATATTGTTGAGAACGTGAAGAAAACAGCAATTGTCGATTCAGCAACCGAAGCACACCGTTTAGACACGCTTATCTACAATGAGCCAGCATCGGTATTGGAAGCTTCTGAAAATGGCGAACATGATTATGTGATTGGTTCGTGTTCATGTCTGGCGGGCGACCAGTTTTGCGAAGCGAGTTTTGATGAGCCGTTGAAGATTGGTCAAAAGCTTCATTTGTTGGACAGTGCAGGTTACACCATGGTGAAGCTGAACTGGTTTAATGGTTTGAAGATGCCATCAATTTACTGCGAGCGCAGTAATGGCGACATTCAAAAGCTGAATGAATTCGGCTATCAAGACTTCAAACGCTCATTGTCACAATGGTCGGTTAAGTAACTGAATTGTATCTTCATATAAATAAAAAGAGCAGCGATTGAGCTGCTCTTTTTTATTTCCAGTTTCGAACAAAACTAGTTAAATGGTTTAACTAATCTAATAAGAGGGGAAGGAAAGTTACTTGGAACGGTAATCGTTTCCAGAGCGTCTTCGAAATCAATGATCAAACCATCATAGGCACTATTAATTTGCGTGTTCGTCCAGTAAGGTTCATTGGTTGTTGTTGGGAAATAGGTCAGGTTAATTGCAGGTTTAGTACAGCGATACTCTACGATTGAACTCAGCTCTTTAATATTTGGCAAGCGAAAGCCCGTTTGACTCGCAATGGTAGTTAGGCTTGTATCTTTAGTTGCATTGAGTGCATCTTGCCAGTTTTTGTATTTCAGCGCTGTTCCTTCACATTTATCTTGTGCCGAATTGTAGCTTTCACCTACGTTACATTTAGACCAAAGTAAATTAGTGGTAACGTCCAGTAATGTACCATCTTTACGGTCAATAAACTGCCCGTCTTTGATCGATGCTGGCTGCGTCGTTACACATGTTTGTGCGAATACGTTACCGCATAGTAAGGCGGTCAGTGCTCCTAAGCATATATGGAATTTCATTAATCTAAACCTCCGCTCACAGCGACAATACCTGCTGAGCCAAAAATGTTTTTGTTACAAAGCTTGAGCTCTCCTGTAGCCGTATCAACGCATCGCACGCTACCATTTTGTTTTACTGAGCTTGTTTTTGTAAAAATCTTGCTCCCTAAGTGAGGGAAGAAGTTCACGCTAGTTGATGGCTTGTTACCCACATTAAAGCTTATAAATGAGCGTGCCTCAGCAGGAGAAGGCAGACGCCAATCGGTAATACCACAGATGGCATAACTGTTTAGGGCATTAATATAGCTACTGGTATTGCAATAGCGGTTACCTGACTTGTCATCAGGGTAAGCGCATTGAGAAGATATTGGTCCTTCGTTATAGAGTAGGTCGTTAGGCGCACCGGCATAACCGCCATTGGTGGTCGCATCGGAGTCATACCAAGTGTAGGTGTATGAAGCACTTCGCCAAGAGCTTGATTCATCTACCCAAGGGTAAGGGTTTGCGTTCGCATCTAGCTTGTGTTTTTTCACCCAATCTTCGATGACACCTGTCGAAGGCAGTGCTTTAGCTGGTTGTTTATTCTCGATGTATAGCCCAGTGCGTCCATCTTTTACACAACGCCAACTCGACGCTGATGAGCTGACAGGGTTAGAATTCGCATCGATCTTGGTGTAGCGGAAGCCATATTCCCCATCAGCGTGTTCAATTCCATCTGTTTTATCTAAACCAAAATCGGCATCTTGATTAGGGTGCGAGGCTGGTGGAGTGACACTGTCGTAGTCTGTACCATCGAAATAGGTCACATAACCCGTATCGTTGAAGCTTTTTTGGCCGGGAATATAGAACGAAAGAGAATTGTTCTTAGCATCGATAGCCGCGTTTCCTGCACTAGCTATGGTATAGATGACGGATTCTCCGCCTTCATTGAAACTGTCGGTAATCGCAGAAAATTTGATGTTTGTTGATAGTGTTTCTGCGGGTATCTTGATACTTGAACCAGCGATATCAACACTGAAGTCTTTAGCTGTGGCGATGCCCGTTTGAGCGAGTGTCAGCGTAACATTTTTAGAAGTGTAGTGGCTTAGTTCCACTTTTTGAATAACGCTATCGCCCTCTACAACGGTACTTAAGTCTTTGCTAAACCGGACAGTTGGCTGAGCGTCACTATCATTAATGGTTACTTCGGTTTGCTTGTTGGTCAGAGTGTAATTTGCACTGTTATCCACACTAATGGTGTAGTGAAAGGTCTTGTTCCCTTCGTAAAGATTATTATGGGTAAGATTCAAAGGAAGAGCTGCACTAGTTGCACCCGCCGAAACCTTGACGTTTTGGCTAGAGATAGCATCGTAGCTTTTAAACATACCAGTAGAGCGTGTTGTGATATCGCTGGTGACGATAGTTAGAGTGAGCTCTTGGCTTAAGGCTTTGGAAAAAGAAACTGTAATTGACTCTGTCTTCGACCCTGATTGTGGTTCAGAAAATGAAACACTTTTCGGGATGCTAACGTTAATTTGTGATGATGACGAAGTAGACGTTGTTTTACCATTATTCTCATGACCGCTTTTACAGCCACTGAATAGTGTTATGAGAAGGATTACTGAGATGGTATTGAGCTGCCAACTCGACGTGTTTCTTTCCATGTTTGAACCTAAACCATTAAATTGTATAAGATAATCTATGGTAACAAAAATATTATACGAATGCCTGAATTCATATGGTTAAGTTATGTATTTCGAATGTTTCCATATGGGTTTTTGTAGGTTATGTAAGAGGAGGGGGCTGTCTGGAGGGGAGCCTCCCAATGATGAATTTATCATCAGGAGGCTAGCTTGTTAGCTTTCAATCATCACTCGAGTATCTTCACTGAGCGTTTCTAATTCATTCACTACGTCATCAATCAAAACTTCGATTGGTAGCTTAACGGCAATCTTGGAAGTAAATAAGCTTGAGCTAACACCACCGCCGCCAGCGATGAAGACTCGGTGGCAATCCATATCAAGAATGCTGATCCCTTGTCTGTCTAGTACATGTGTCACTTCGTTGACGATACCCGCTCTGTCGTTAGAGTCGAGTCGTAAGTGATGTATTGTGTCTTGTGCGTTGTGAGTGTGGTCTGAATCAACAAACTGCACGATCAAGTCAGCATTGGCACTGAAAGCATCCTTAACAATTGATTCGTTGATGGCAGGAAGTTGAATCTTTAATACGCCTGCAACTTGATCTTCAATAAAGTTAACTTTACTGATGAGCCATTTCCCGTCGTTTTCGTGAGTAACCGCAGCAAGTTGCTTGATTGTTGCTGGTGATGCTTGTCCGATAAAGTTTACGATAAATGTACTGTTCATATCAGCCCCCAAAGTCTCAATTGTTCGTTGCTAATTAAATGATTGATATCACGCGATAAAGTTCTTTAATTTCAGTGTAGAAGGTTACATCGAACAATGTTTGACCTGTGTCAATTTTTGAAACTAAGCTGTGATGCAAAAAAAGAGAATGAAGAGTAGGGCACAAAAAAAGCGGCTAGAGAGCCGCTTTTAGAAGAGTTGTCGCATTTATTTGAAATGCAGTAACTTAGAGTTCAGAGACTGGAAGCCGATTTAAAACGTTACTTTAAAGTTCATACCAACAAACTGAGAGTCGTATGTTGCCCCTGCATCGTAGGCGAATCGGGCTGCGTCTTTGTTATCCCACCAAGGGTTAGTATTCAGATTAACTTCTGCGTCACCACCCCATGCATCACTTACCCAGTAGTGGATATGGCCAACAGGGTTGAGGAAGAATAACGAAACATCACCCATGGTTTGAGAGCCCATCACTTCGCCACCTGAAGCAACAATGTCTTGCTCTGCTTCTAGCATCATTTCACCGACAACAGCCCCAAAGAATGGTGTAATAAAGATATCTTGCCATGACGGTACTTCAGCAAACGCTTCTACGCCGTATTCCCAGAAAAATGTCGACATTGTCCAAGAGTATAAGAAAGACTCAAACTCGTCATAACCAGCATGTCGAGCTGCGGTGTAGTAAACACCACCGAAATACGGATGCATTACGTAGTTTAGGAAGTGTTCATCACGGTCCCATACTGGGCCTTCAGAAACGTTATCTTTCCATTTTTTACCTAGTGCACTGATATCACGCTGGTCATCATCCCACTTAGTGATACTTTCAGGTAAAAGCGTCATGAGACCAACGGTTGCGACACTTAAACCAAGAATGGTATAAGTTTGGCCCATGAGGTAATCCCAATCTTTGCCATCGCTAACGGTAAGGTAGAGTGGTTGTTTTTCGATCGTTAAATCATATTGGTCGCTTGTTTCGCTTAGCGCATAATTGTTACTAGGCTTATAGGTGTACAAGCTTTCATTAACACAGTAATCTTGAGCGCATTCATCCGAATAAGAAAGGTTGATTGGTTGGTCGAAGTCGTATTGGCTTGCAACCGAGTTAACTGACATTAGCATTGTAAATGCAGCAGTAACCTTCGTTAGTAACGGTGATTTGGCCACAAGGGTCTCCATGAGAAGTTAATAATTGATCCGAGTCACAATTATCTATTAAATGCTTAGTTTAGGGAACTAATAATTTATTGCTTTTCCTAAGAAAACCTTAGATTAAGCATTAGTAATATTTGTGAAAAGGTGAATGACTCAAACTCAACCTTAGACTAGTTTGTAAATAATGCCGTGTCTTTTAATGGCCACAAGGGATATAAATATGACGAAAATCGCAATGTTAAGCACTGGTGAAGAAGTTCTTCATGGGGACATTGTCGACACAAACGCAGCTTGGATGTCTGCTGAGTTTTATCAGCACGGCTTTGCTTTGGCAAAGCGTTCAACTGTGGGCGACCAAATGAACGCTCTGATCGAAGAACTTCTGATGCTGAGCTTCAACTATGATGTGGTTATCGTCAATGGTGGTTTGGGGCCGACAACTGATGATATGAGTGCGGCGGCTGCGGCGGCGGCCTCAGATCAAAAGCTTGTCATGTTCCCTGAGTGGCTGACTCGTATGGAAGAGATGTTCTCTGGACGTGGTATGCCGATGCCTGACAGTAACCTTAAGCAAGCTTTATTACCCGCGAGTTCAGAGATTGTTGATAATCCTGTGGGTACGGCTTGCGGCTTCAAGCTGAAAATCAACGATGCGACTTTCTATTTCACTCCTGGTGTACCGAGTGAATTCAAACGTATGGTTACGTTTGAGATTCTTCCTGACTTGTCGCGTACCTACCCTCAAGTGGTTGCCTCTGAATGCAGTCGATTGTTTACGTTTGGTTTGTCTGAATCGGGTATCTCGGATGTGTTAGACCAGCTTAAGCTTCCAGCAGGCTATGAACTTGGCTACCGCTCTTATCTGCCTTTTATTGAGGTCAAACTGTTTGGTCCTAAGGCAGACTTAGAAACTCGCGTTAAGCTTCTGCAAATGGTTTACAAGCTCCTAGAGAGTAATGTCGTGAGCGTTGATGAGCCAATGATTGACCATATTGGACACATCATGGCGGAAAAAAAGAAGACGTTATCTGTATCTGAAGTGTCGACCAAAGGAGCCCTATCAGCGTGGCTGCAATTGAATGAGCAGGTTGAAGACTGCTTTGGGCATTCATGGGTCATGGCTGAGCCAAAAGAGAGCGAACTTGAAAAGAGTGATCCATTAGCCGCAACCTTTGCACTGGCTGGCGCTACAAGAGAGAAGTGCGGTACAGAACTGGCTTTGGTTACTGGAAAATTAGAAGGCAACACATTTAGCGTCGCATTGTCGACTGAAGCAGGAGAGTGGGGACAGGTGCTTGAGTTTTATCGTCAGTACTCACGCGAAGACCAACGCAACGTGATTAAGACCGTTGCTGCCGATATGCTGAGAAGGCATTTAGACAACAAACCGATGTTTGGTACTTACTCTTCGGTTAAGCGATTGAAAGACATGTTTATTCCTAAAGCGGTACTATAAAACCAAGTCAACGCTATAAAGTCCAAATTAAAGCTATAAAGCTATATATGTAATAAATTATATACATCAATAAAGCCGAGTTGGTGCAATAAGCGAGTTGTCTGATTGAGCCAACATGAAATACAAAAAGGGCCTGATAATGAAGATTATCGGGCCCTTAAATTTTTAAGCTTGTCTGTTAACGATTCAACATTGTACTAATCGCCCTAAGTAGCTAAGTAGCTAAGTATAAGATCTAAGTACAAGTATTAAGCACTTTTTTGCTTATTTCTGTGAATAACGTTACTCAGCGATAGTTCTGTTTTTGCTTTACAGATACAAGGTAATATTTCATTGCCTTGGGTGTAAGCCATAGCAAAACCAACGTACTCAACTTCACCGGAATCCAACGTACAGCGGCAAGCGCCACAGTGGCCATCTCGGCAGTTGTATTCTGGCTCTAACCCTGCTTGTTCCATTGTTTCCAATAGAGTATTTGAAGGGTTAGATTTAATAGAAGTCAGCTTGTTGATTTTGATTGTTGGCATTACAGCTCAAACCCTTCAAAGTCGTCAGCTTTTACTTCGTTGTCGATTTGGCCAACTAGGTAAGAACTGATTTCAGCTTCTTGTGGAGCAACTTGAACGTTATCTGAAGACAACCAAGCGTTGATCCATGGAATTGGGTTCGACGTTGCTTCTGGGTAAGCGGTACCTAGACCAACAGCCTGCATACGGATGTTAGTAATGTACTCAACGTATTGGCAAAGAATGTCTTTGTTTAGACCAATCATAGAGCCATCTTTGAATAGGTATTCTGCCCACTCTTTCTCTTGCTCTGCTGCTTCTTTGAATAGGTCGAAACACTCTTGCTTACACTCTTCAGCGATCTGCATGAATTCGAAGTCATCTTGGCCGTTACGCAGCAAATTGATCATGTGCTGTGTACCAGTAAGGTGAAGAGCTTCATCACGAGCGATTAGCTTGATGATCTTCGCATTACCTTCCATTAGCTCACGTTCAGCGAATGCGAATGAACATGCAAAACTTACGTAGAAACGAATCGCTTCCAGTGCGTTTACAGACATTAGACATACGTAAAGCTTCTTCTTCAGGTCGTGAAGTGAAATCTTAACGTCTTCGCCGTTGATGTTGTGGTTGCCTTCACCGTAGCGGTGGTAGTCAGCCGTCAGCTTGATCAAATCGTCGTAGTAAAAGGCGATGTCTTTAGCACGCTTCAGGATCTCTTCGTTTTCAACGATGTCGTCGAATACTACGCCTGGATCATTTACGATGTTACGGATGATGTGCGTGTAAGAACGAGAGTGAATCGTTTCAGAGAATGACCATGTCTCAATCCAAGTTTCAACTTCTGGTAGTGATACCAATGGAAGTAGGGCAACGTTAGGGCTGCGGCCTTGGATAGAATCTAGAAGCGTTTGGTACTTCAAGTTAGAGATGAAGATGTGCTTTTCATGCTCAGGAAGCTTGTTGTAGTCGATACGGTCACTAGACACGTCGACCTCTTCTGGGCGCCAGAAGAAAGATTTTTGGGACGGGGCTTTGGCTCACATAAGTCACATAAGTACATCTAGTTTTATACTTTTCCGAAAAGGTTGTCTGTGTAAATGTGACATGTTATTGTTCACATAAGTGGGGTGGCAATTATGATCAGGTTTAAAAAAACTTATTTTCTAAGGTATGTGACTACGGATGAGTTTGGGGATAGACAGTTTCCTCTGGTGTTTACGCTAGATGGAAAAGTGAACTATGCGCTGCTTTTATTCATAAAAAATGAGTACGCACTGGGGGGCGGCAAAGCCTCAAACCTACAACCCGTAATTGATGTAGTTTCGGACATGCTAGCTTTCTTCGAATGCCAGCATGAAAAGCAGGAGAGTTGGTTACGCAATCCGAGTGAGCTGCTTTATGCTTATTTTGAAGCAAAGCTTAATGGGACAGTAGATTCGAATGGACACTGTAAGTTAGATCTTTATTGGCAAAAGTCACAATTAAGTACTGTAAAAAGATTAATTAGCGCCTACATCAAATTTGAAAAATTTTCTAAAACCTATCTTGGCGCACCCTTAACTGGGGTTGATCAAATACTCATTGAAAATGCACGCAAGACACGGCGTGTTGAGCCTGATCACAGAGGTTTGCTTTCTCACCTAGAGGGAACCTACTCTCAAAGCGGAGACAATGATGAATTTACTGGTGGCAGATTGCATTTTACATCAGAAAACTATGATGTTAGAGCTGCAAAAAGTTCCCAAAATATCACGAAGTATTTTCCACCTAATGATCTAGCACAGTTCATCAAATCCGAGCAGTACATCAACTATCAAGCTGCCTACATATTACAAGCATTTACCGCTCTTCGAGGGTCAGAAGCTGCCAACATTTTAATTTATGATGTGGTTCCCTCTGAGGACGGGCTTGCAGATATTATTGTTTCTGACAATCAAGTCAAAGGTAAAACCTTAGACCCAGACAGCGGTCGATTGATAGAGCGGGACGCCATAATTAAGCGCAATGTGACAACCATTACTGATAAGTCGGGTTTAACTGAAAGGGATATTGGATTTCTTTCAAATCCTACTGCAAGAACCATGATTGCCGATAAAGATGATAAATACTTTGCTGGTGATAAGTCTATGACACTTCAAGTTTCTCATCCTGAATATGGTTATGTGCTGAGCTGGTCTAATGAAATTGCTCGAACCTACTTTAGTGTAGTTTTACTGCCTAAGCTCCTCAAACAAAATAGGGTGGCAGGTCATCCTTGGTTGTTATGTTTAGATAATGGTTGTCCGATGACACTTGGCGCTTACAGGAAGCACCTAGAGAGACGAACTTTGAATGAGTTAGGGTTTGTACGCCAACCACACACCCTTAGGCATTTTTGTGGTTTCTATTTAATGAATGCACTTGATTGGAAACTAGAAAACATCAAGGTATTCATGCGTCACGCCTATCTATCATCGACAGAACGTTATGCTCAACCCACGGCTGCGAAAGTAAGAGCCTTGATTGCGAAAAAAGAATATACAGAGTTTAGCAACTTAAATTTTAGGGAGTTTTTTGAGTGAGCAATATAATAATTACTACTGATGTTCATGTACTTAAAACAGGGCTAGGTTATATCAATAATGCTAAAGAGGTTAGATATAATTCTACAATTGACACTTGTGTCATTGATGAAGCCCTAATTGTTAATGCTGGTAAAACATTAAACGATTTTTTCCTCACAGCCTACAAAACGGATGTTGTTAACTTTTTAGAGACAAATAATAAGAGCGGAAGCAAAGAGCAAAAAATTAGACCATTGACTATAGGTACAATGAACCGCCTAGCTTCTCATGCTGGTATCAACGATGACACAGAATCTAAACTCAGAGTAATTGGAAGCTTTATTGATGATGGCTTCGCAATGAACGGTGAAAGGGTGGAGTTGTTTTATAGATTCGAATCAAACAACTCATATATCACTCCAGCCCTCATTGATTTTGAAGCAATACAACATCAGTTGGGTCTTAGTGATGCTGGGTTTATCACGCTTTTGTTAGAGTCTCTGTTTAGTGACCTAACACCTCGGCAGATAAAGAAAAAGAAAGGTAAGCTTGATCTACCTTATGAAAAGCAGGATTTTCTTGATTCTCCATTTGTAACCTTGTTAAGAGCTTTGGTTTTAAGGGCTAACGTTGGTTCAACGACCGATGATTATTACAAGATCGATACTGGTTTAATAGATCTCTTCGACTCACATTACTTTCATGGTGATACCAGTTTGTATCAAATGTTTGTTTATCGTTTGAGAGTAAGTTTTAGTTTGGCGATTCAATACTTTATCAAGCAAAACGCCATTTTTACTCCTTATTCAAAAGCTACTGCGGTTATGGGAAGAACGAATTATTCGCTGATTTTTCCAGAAACAGATGAGATATCTATTCAGGTTGGTGGTGTTGCAGAGGCTTTCACTGGCGGCGCAGCAGCAGAACAAAAGCGTCTATTGCGTGGGCTTCATTGCAGTACAGATATGAACTCCATGCAAGATCTTCCAGAAAATTTATGCGCTGATTACGCACAGTGCGCTATGCGAATGAATGAAGAACTTGGTTATGAGGAGGCTGTAACCGAACATCCCAGAAAGCCGTTAAAGTCGGCACTTGAGCACCTAGAGCGGATTGACTCTTATCGTAATCAGTCAAACTTCAAGTCATTTAACTTAGGCTCGATGAGCAAGCATGCCAGTAAGCGAATTTTAGAGGGTGATTTATCGAGAACAAGCCCCACTCTAAAGCGATACCAAGGTAAGTTGCCAGAACAACTTCTGAATGAGCTAAAGTTATACACGGAACCACACGCCAACGCTCAGAATATGCAGTACTTAAATCACTTCATTGATTATATTATTGCGTATAACTCAAGTGAAATAGAGCAATTGACATCAGTTGAACAACTTGAGGTATATCACTTTTACCACCCCCTTCAAACTGATCGCTTTTCTTTCAAGAGTTTTCTAAACGATCATCCGAAATTAACCACTCAAAACTCAAAAAAAACAACATGGACTCAAGTTAGACTGGCATTGAACCATGTCTTTAATTCGAAGAAAAGACAAGGTTCAACAAAAGCTTTGCCTATGCAAGTTGCTCAAGAAATCTTTAAAGATGCTAATGGCAAGCGAACGACAACATCAAGAAGATCAATGTCCAGTGACTTCTATGATTTGTGTTTGGAAGTGTTGACTGAAAACAATTATCGCTTTGTCGAAGACAACTTTCCTTCTCACACTGTTACCTTGTTTAATCATATGACAGGTAAGAATGAAAAGGTATTTATGCCCAACTCGGCACATATTCTACATCTGTTAATGATCCTACCAGCGAGAACACACCAAGGGCGATGGGTTGATGAAGGACTCTTAGATGAAAAAATATGGGATTTAGATCTTCAGAAATATGTGCTTAATACGGCAGCAACGGCGAACTTCATTTATCCAGATGGGCAAACGCATAACGATAAGTTTGGGCAAACCGCTTTTGTGCAATCTGAGTTGGCAGAGGGTAGTGAAGAGCTGTCGTTGTACTTCAATACCAACAAGACAAAAGGTTACACACTACAACAAAAAGGTTTCACGGGATATTCTGTACCTTGGGTTGCGGATAGTGGAATAGAAAATGTTGATGCCGTTTTTGGCATCATTAAAAAACAAAAAGCGTTTAATGACAAATTCTCACCTAAGCACTTGATCCCCGTCAGAACAGTAGATGAATATGCTGGGAAATATTCACCAAGTATATTCGAAAAATTACCTAGATTTATCCCTCTTTTTCGTGATGTATCTTCGCCCAAGGTCTCTGTCGTGAATCCAGAAATGGGTACAATCTTTCTTCCGCCGACTCATGCAATGATAAGAAATGTATTTTTGGCTGTTCTTAAAGAGGCTGAGGCGAGATATAAGCAGAAAAATCCCCATCACGCCAATAGTAAGCTAGCGTTTTCCGAAGATAAAACTGCTCTGTTTGACTTGCATAGTCTGCGCGTCTACGGCATCACTGATCTTCTTAATGCAGGCTTAGACAAAGAAATCGTTAAGTTACTCGTGGGTCACAACACAAGCATTATGACGTTGTATTACAGGAAAATTGGTGAGCGAGAATATAAGAAGGCTCTGTTGGAAGCTCAAAGAAAATCAGGCATTGCTATTGCGAATGAGAAAAATGCTCTGGAATCAGGTGTTGACAACATAATTTGGATAGATAATGCAACATTGGACGAAGAACTCGGTTTATTTGAACCAGATTTTTCAAAAGGTGGTCATCCAAGGTTTATGAAGGGAGGGGTTTGCATGAACTTCGACTGTCAAGATGGCGGTGTAATCATCAAAGTTGGTCAAAATGGGGTAGATAATGCTTCATTAACAAGTGTTCGCGGTGGAGCATTTAGATGCGGGAATTGTCGATATTGGCGTTCTAACCCACGCTTCATTGATGAACAGATTTATTACCTTAATGAATGTGCAACAGAGATCAAAGCCTTATCGGACGAGCGTTTTCAGATTTATGAGCAGATAAACGATGCCTACGATACCCATGAAGATCCTGAGTTAATCATTGCACGATTAAACGACAAAGCTGACCAAAAAACAGAACTGCTTTGCCATAGAGTTACGGAATTGAGAAGGCGACAAAAAATGTTGCAAGCGAGCTTAGACCAATTGGAAATTGAAAACACAACAATGCCAGTTGTAATTAATAGCCAAACAAATAATGTAGAGCCATCTTATGAGTCAATCAGTATGTTGGATGCAGCGATGGAGCTTTCCATGCAGGCAGTAATGCTTGGTTTAGATCCTTCTGAGTCAGAGATCCATGTGAATAATCTTGATCAATTCCTCAATAAAATCTTTAACGAGGCTTTAGTTAGCAATCCTCTCTTATACATTCCGAGTGCTGAAGTTAAACGCGCAGCCGTTTTGTTTTCAGCAGTTCGCACTAAAGAGCTTTTGGGTGAACAGGTTACAGATGAGGAGTTTGCTGACCCACGTTTGTTATTTAAAGAGCCAGAAAAAGCAGGAAAATTGATTGAAGGTTTAAAAAAGTTAGATAGCTCGTTCACCAACGAAATGGCAGGTATTGAACATGAAAATTAATCAAGACCGATTAAAAAAAGCTGATATGTATGTAGATGAACTGCTTAAAGAGTACCCTGATCAGCGGCTTCAAACAGGCATAAAAAATGTGAAGCGTGCTTGCCACCATCATTTGACTAACGGCATGGCAATAGGAATAACATCAATTGCCGAGTTTATTAGAGCAAACTGTGGAGGCAAACCAGCAAAGGGGACATTGGATAACGATAGTAAAGGTGTTTATAAACCGATAATAGATGCTTATTGTGAAGTCGCTTTCTCTCCCCGAAAAAGCAACATACAAGGAGAGTCATCATCAGCGATCCCATCACAAACCAAGATTTATATTAAGCAGTTGGAAAACAGAAATAAGCATCTTGAGAAAATACTAGATACGAATTTTAAGAACCAAGGTTCTATCAGCGTCAATTCAATGCTCACTTCTCAAATTGATAGTCAAGGCTCGGTAGATGTTACCCCTTCGTCTAATTTTTCTGTTGAGGAAAAAAAGGCAATTAAAGCACTCTTAGGGTTGATTGAGCTAACTGGTGATTTGTCGTTAAGGGGGGAGGCAGACCGAGTTAGGGTACTGAATTCCGCAGGGAAAGTGGTGCTGACACCTAATGAACTCATATTAATAAAGAGCATAATAGAGGACTAACTAATGGCAAGTGGTAAGCAGAAAGCTCAACAAAACCTTGAGGCATTTGAGGTCTGGAAAGCTACACAGACGTATGATGACTTTAAACAAATCGTATTCAGAGGTCAGCTTAATCGAATCGAAGTGGCAAAGGGTGTTGGTTGTGGAAAATCTGCTTTAAACCAGAACCCAGTGCTCAAAAAAGAACTTAAAGCCTTAGAGGATGAACTGCGCAGTAATGGCGTTTTACCGCCATTGACCAATGATGCCAAGAAGAATGAGGGCAAACCTCAAGCCTACGACAACGCAGTAAATCGAAAGTTGCTAGATTCAAAACGAGTATCGTCATTGGAGGTTGAAAATATAGAATTGAAAGCCAAAGTCAAGGAACTTGAAGGGCGACTTGAACGCTTTGGTGAACTATCAGAAACCTTATCCGAAATGGGGTTGATGCCACGATGAGTACCAGTTTGCATGAAGACCAAATGCGAGTCACCAGTATCCCTTATCGCTCGACCAAGATGGTGATATTCAGCGGTGTACCGTTGGCGAAGGATTCATATAAAACCAATAGTGGGAAGTATTATGTCACCATCAAAGCCGACCCCGATAGCATCCCTGTCCTTCCAATGCTGGGTCAGCATTGGTCAGTCAAAGGCGCTCGTCAGATAGCAAATATGGAAATGGGTGATTATGTGATGCAGCAGCACACCTATGAATCACCCAAGCATATTGAATGCGTTTTACCAGAAGCAGGCGAGCAACTAATACGCTTTATTGTCAGAGAAAGTGACTTCAAGGGTATTGGTGAAAGCAAAGCTAGGGCGATCTGGCAGCTCTTGGGTAAAGACTTTCATGCCACACTGAGAAATGAGACCCCAGAGGCCAGAAAGCTTCTGACATCGATTCTGAGTGAAGATTCAGTGGAAGCACTCTTTAAAGGGTACGCTAAATACAAAAATTTGGCGCATTGCAACTGGATGAGCGAGCACAACATCCCCGCCAATGTGCAGCAACGGCTGCTCAAGCATCACGGTGAAGCCTCTATAGAGGTAATTAAGGGTAATCCTTATGCTTTGATGGGCTTTGGTCTTCCGTTCTGTGTCATTGAAGATATTATCAAGGTAATGGATTTTAAGAGCGATGTTGCGAAGAATGACCCAAGAAGGCTCAGCGCTGCTCTGGAAATGGCGATTCGCAAGGAGATTGAAAAAGGTCACACTTATACCACTCATGCCAATGTGCGCCCTTACCTCAACAAACTATTGAAAGACAAAACACTGGTCACTCAGGCGTTCCAATCGGGTCATGATAAAGCTCAGTATATTTTAAATCCCGACACAGGAGCCTACCATCCAACGGCGCAACTTCTGATGGAAAGTGTCGTTGCCAAACGGCTAAATGCACTGATTAAGCAAAATGACTTGTTTGATGAAAACGCCAATGCTGCGTATTGCTATGCGGTTGCGGAGCTTCCCTACGAATTAACGCCTAAACAAATCGAAGCCGTGACAACGTGTCTGGATAATTCGGTAAGCTGTATTACGGGCGGTGCAGGAACAGGCAAAACAACGGTACTCAGAACAGCTCTCAGGGCGTATCATCAACTTGGATTTGAAATCCACGCCGTTGCGCTCAGCGGTCGTGCTGCAATGAGACTTCATGAGTCCATCGGTTTTGTTACCTCAACCATTGCCAAATTGCTGCGTGAAGACCCTATTGAACCCAGTGTCGATAAGCCCAATCACCTACTGGTGATTGATGAGGCAAGCATGATTGACTTGCCAACCATGTATCGTCTTGTGAATCACATTCACCCCTCTGTACGATTGATATTCACTGGCGACCCTGACCAACTTCCACCAATCGGCTGCGGCAAGGTGTTGGCAGACATCGTTGAAGCAAAAACGGTGGCTAATACGATGCTAGATATCGTTAAGAGACAGGAAGGATCAACGGGTATCCCTGAATACTCAAAGCTTATTAATCAAGGAGTGATGCCTGATCGATTAAGTATGGGAGCAATACACTTTCACGAAACCAGTAAAACAAACATTGCCAAAGTTTGTTGTGAGCTTTACCAACAGTGTCCTGAAAACAGTCGCGTCATGGCTCCAACCAAGGCACTCGTATCAGAAATCAATAAGCTCACCCAACAAGCCGTTAACCCAGATAGCACTAGCCTTGAGTTCGAAATCAATGGAGATAAATTCTTTTTGCCACTTAGTTTAAATGATGTGGTTTTATTTACGCAGAATCACTATGATAAAGGAATTCAGAATGGCTCACTTGGCAGGCTAACCAGCATTAAACCGCTTGACGATAGTTACGGTGAAGTAACGCTGGACACTGGAGAGAAGATTGAAGTTACTCAATCAGTGCTGGACTGTATGGAATTGGGCTATGCCATCACCTTGCACAAGGCTCAAGGTTCACAGTTTCCGCGCATTATCATTGCTCTACAAAAAGGGAGGATAGTCGATAGAGCTTGGCTTTATACAGCAATCACGAGAGCTGAAAGCCAGGTTCACATTGTAGGTTGCTCTGGTTATATGAAGCGAATTACTGAAGCCCCCAGTCACACACGGGCGCGTAATAGTTACTTGCGAGAACTGCTTAAGCTCAGTTAACTGATGGGAGTGTATGGGAATTTCAATAGCTGCTGATAAACAAGAAGTTTGCTTTAGTACAAGACAGAAATTCAACCTGATTGGCAGGTTTTGCCGTGTTTTGGCTCTGAATTGATGGGTAGAGTCCTTGTCAACCTAGGTTATTACGATCGCAGGTAAGGATAAAAGCTGAACTCCAGAAAAATGAGTGCAGCTTTTCCATTTTACATATTATCGCTTGAAACATTAGCTTGCTTTTTCTAGGAGTTTTTTCAACTCAGCTTTTCTGTCTGCAAGCAAAGCTTCAAATTGTTTAATCGTTACAGTTTGATTACGGTAGTTAACCATAGGCTCAGCAACGCCCTTTCGTAGAGCCTCCGAGACCGATGGTTTATAAGAATCATTTACAGCCTTAGCTGAGCTTAGCTTTTGCTCCATGGTTGAAATTTCTGATTTCAATTGTTCAATGATCATGTTATTTGCCATTATTATTGTCCTCTAGTATTTGTATGACTTTACTCAGCAACTCCGAGTAATCATTTGTCTGCTTAGCTTTTAATGGGTGAAAAACCCAGCCACCTTCTAACTTAACTTCTTTTGCTATTTCAAAACTAAAACCTATTTTGGCTTGTAACAGCAAAAGGGGTTTGTACCGCTTTAACCAATCTGGTTCTACTTTCTTCGATGAGAGGTAACACTTATGTCCCCGTGAAGAAAGACGTTGTTTCAAGCCGCGAATTAACTCGGATTTTTGTTTGGTGTTTAATTTACTACCACGAAATTTCGCATCCATTTCTTCAAAGATGTTGTTTGAATGCAGATCTTGCTTTTGCTTTTTTAACTTTGAAAAGCTAACGACATTATCCACGCTCTCAGCCTCCTCTGGTTTATATGAAAATCAATGTATACATTAAGTTTATAATACTGCCAAGGTTTGAAGTAAAACACAGTGATATAAGCATCGAACCATTAAGATGCTTGAAGTCGCAGGAAGGCTTCCATCCCAAAAGCCCCCTGGGGTACAACTGCATCGCTGGACTTAAGACGCTGTCAATAAAACCAGATCAGTTTCTGCAATTGAGATACAAGGAAGGATTTCACCTTCTTCAAAATATGCTATTGGTTCATTCACATATTTGATATACCCCGATACCAACTTACAACGGCATGCTCCGCAAAAACCATTTCGGCATTGGGATTCAGCCCCTAAATTATGCAAATCTAAAACATCTAGGATAACTTGCTCGTGAGTTGATGTTACCCTCTGTTCGTTGAAGGTTATTTGCTTCATTACAGCTCAAAATCCTTGAATTCATCTTGTCCAATAACATTGTCAATTTGACCAACCAAGTAGCTTGAAATCTCAGACTCTTGCGGTGCAACTTGCACATTATCAGATGATAGCCATGAATTAATCCAAGGGATTGGATTACTTTTAGCATCAGCGAAAGCAGGATTTAGTCCGACCCCTTGCATTCGAATGTTGGTGATGTACTCCACATATTGACAGAGAATTTCTTTGTTAAGACCAATCATCGATCCGTCTTTAAACAAATACTCTGCCCATTCTTTTTCTTGTTCGGCAGCATCAACGAACATCTTATAAGCTTCGTCTTTACATTCTTCAGCAATTTGAATGTACTCAAGTCCATCTTGACCGTTGCGAAGTATGTTAATCATGTGCTGTGTGCTTGATAGATGCAGTGCCTCATCGCGAGCAATGAGCTTGATTATTTTTGCATTACCTTCCATTAACTCGCGTTCTGCGAAAGCAAACGAGCAGGCGAAGCTCACGTAAAAGCGGATTGCTTCAAGGATGTTCACGGACATCAAGCACAAGTATAGTTTTTTCTTTAGGTCATGGAGCGACACAACAACCTTTTCACCCTTCACCTCGTGAGTGCCTAGCCCCAAAAGCTGATATTGCTGTACAGACTCGATAAGATCATCGTAATACTTTGATACGCTGACAGCTCGCTTCTTGATCTCTTCATTTTCTACAATGTCATCGAAAACGATCGAAGGGTCAGTAATTATGTTGCGAATAATGTGTGTATAAGATCTTGAATGGATTGTCTCGAAGAACGACCAAGTTTCAATCCAAGTTTCAAGCTCTGGGATACTTACGATAGGGAGAAGTGCGACATTTGGGCTTCGTCCTTGGATAGAGTCCAACAAAGTTTGATACTTTAAGTTAGAGATGAAGATGTGTTTCTCATGATCTGGTAACTTTTGATAATCAATGCGATCTTGGCTGACATCAATTTCTTCGGGTCTCCAGAAGAAGGAAAGTGCCTTCTCTGTAATCGAAGATATCGCTTTGTATTTTTCTTGGTCGTAGCGAGCTACGTTAACATTCTGACCAAAGAACATCGGCTCTTTTAGTTGGTCATTTTTAGTTGTATTGAACGTTGAGTATTTCAAAATGTTTTCCTCTAATAGTTTCACATAAGTCGATTTTTTTGTGATAGTTTGGGACTTATGTTTATTTCACATAACTTTTTACTGCTTCGATGCTATGACAGCAAAGGGTTCGCTCACTCACTCACTTACTTGTGTGAGTTTTTAGTCACAATTTGAAAGAAAGCTGCTTCTCGATAAGCTTTTCGAAGATTTCAAATTTTTGTTGGTCGTAACGTGCAACGTTTACCGACTGACCCAAGAACATTGGTTCTTTGAGTTGGTCATTTTTTTGTTGAGAAAAAGTACTGTAAGCCATAAATGCCTCAAATCCTTTAAAGACCCGCAATAAAACGGACCCTGTTAATGCTTTAAACCCAGAGAAGATAACTCTTCTCTGGGGTCTTAATGTTTATTGCGGTTTAGATCTTACAACCGCCGCCTTCACAATCTTCTTCCGGCACTTGAACTGCATCGCCTTGGTCGTCTTTAGCACCATCACGAGTGTTATGGTAGTAAAGCGTTTTAACACCATACTTGTATGCAGTTAGCAGGTCTTTAAGCAGCTGCTTCATTGGAACCTTACCGCTGTCGTAAACACTTGGATCATAGTTAGTGTTTGCAGAGATAGCTTGGTCAACGAATTTTTGCATGATACCCACTAAGTGTAGGTAACCGTCGTTATTGCCAATGTTCCAAAGTAGCTCGTAGTTGTTTTTAAGATTTAAGAAATCAGGAACAACTTGCTTCAGGATACCGTCTTTCGACGCTTTCACTGATACATAACCACGTGGTGGCTCGATACCGTTAGTCGCGTTCGAGATTTGAGACGAAGTCTCAGAAGGCATAAGCGCTGTTAGCGTAGAGTTACGCAGACCGTGCTCCATGATCTCTTCACGTAGCGTGTCCCAATCGTAGTGCAGCGGCTCTTCACAGACTAAGTCGATATCTTTTTTATAAGTATCGATTGGCAGTAGGCCTTTCGCGTAGTTGGTCTCGTGGAAAGATGGGCAACGGCCTTGCTCTTTCGCTAGTTCAACAGATGCTTTTAGCAAGTGGTATTGAATTGCTTCAAAAGTACGGTGAGTCAGGCCATTTGCGCTGCCGTCAGAGTACTTAACACCATTCTTCGCCAGGTAGTATGCATAGTTGATGACACCAACACCTAAAGTACGACGATTCATTGTCGATTTGTATGCTGCTGGAAGCGGGTAATCTTGGTAATCAAGCAGTGCATCAAGTGCACGAACAACCAACTCAGAAAGCTCTGCTAAGTCGTCGAGTTCATTGATTGCGCCAAGGTTGAACGCTGAAAGCGTACACAGTGCAATCTCACCTTCGTCATCTTCCACGTTAGAAAGTGGCTTAGTTGGTAGCGCGATTTCTAGACATAGGTTCGATTGACGAACTGGAGCTACTTCAGAATCAAACGGGCTGTGTGTATTACAGTGGTCAACGTTCTGAATGTAGATACGACCAGTAGAAGCACGCTCTTGCATTAGTAGAGAGAACAGTTCAACCGCTTTCACAGTTTCACGTTTCACTGAAGGATCGTTTTCGTACTTAACGTACAGCTCTTCAAAACGCTCTTGGTTTTCGAAGAACGCATCGTAAAGTCCAGGTACATCTGAAGGGGAGAACAGGCTGATGTTGCCACCTTGAACAAGACGAGAGTACATAAGCTTATTAAGCTGTACGCCGTAGTCCATGTGACGAACACGGTTCTCTTCAACACCACGGTTGTTTTTCAGTACTAATAGAGACTGAACTTCACCGTGCCATAGTGGGTAGAACACGGTTGCTGCACCGCCACGAACACCACCTTGAGAACAACATTTTACTGCTGTTTGGAAGTATTTGTAGAAAGGGATACAGCCAGTGTGGAACGCTTCACCACCACGGATTTCAGAACCAAGCGCACGGATACGACCTGCGTTGATACCAATACCAGCACGTTGAGATACGTAACGAACAATAGAGCTTGCTGTTGCGTTGATAGAATCAAGGCTGTCACCACACTCGATCAGTACACAAGAACTGAATTGACGAGTAGGCGTACGTACACCAGACATAATTGGTGTAGGTAGAGAAATCTTAAACGTAGACGAGGCGTCGTAAAAACGTTTGATGTAATCCAGACGAGTTGATTTCGGGTATTTACCGAATAAACAAGCAGCAACTAGGATGTAAAGGAACTGAGCACTCTCGTAGATTTCTTTTGTTACACGGTTTTGCACGAAGTATTTACCTTCAAGCTGCTTGACCGCTGCATAAGAGAAGTCCAAGTCACGCTTGTGGTCGATGTACGCGTCAAGCTCGTCAAACTCAGCTTTCGTGTAGTCTTCCATTAGGTGGCTATCGTATTTACCCATATCAACCAGTTTTGCAACGTGGTCATATAGAGCCGGTGGCTCGTACTCGCCGTACGCTTTTTTACGTAGGTGGAATACTGACAGACGTGCTGCTAGATATTGGTAATCAGGAGTCTCTTCAGAGATTAAATCCGCTGCTGACTTGATGATTGTCTCATGGATGTCAGTGGTGGTGATGCCATCGTAAAACTGAATGTGAGCTTTCAATTCTACTTGTGATACAGAAACATTGTGCAAGCCTTCAGCTGCCCAAGTGATCACTCGATGGATTTTCTCTAAATCGATTGTTTCTTTGCGCCCGTTACGTTTGGTAACAGTAAGTTGTTGGTTCATTCTGCTTAATTTCCCTAACAAAACTGAACAAAGCCGTGTTTTTGTGTATTTCTGTGTAATTTTTGTAAATTACGTTTCGGCTTTGTGATCTTGGTCTACCCATACATTGTAGTTCAAACACAACATATAGGGGTCATTTGTTTGTTGGGTTACAAGATAGTGCTATAGCTTATATTTTTCAAGGTAAAGAAATGGGAGTGCTTGTGGATAAGTGGTGGATTGAAAAAAAACTGTAAGTGACCACTAACTGACGAGGTTCGATGTGACTTGATTGTATAAAAATAGCCTTTTAAGGTTGCTTTATTTTTGCGCACACATAAAAAAAAATCCCTTGATCTTTGAGCAAAATGGGCAATGGATTTTGGATGATTAAAATTAAATCTAGGTGGTCAAAATGGAAGCGAGCGCACGAAATTTAGACTGAAAAAAGTCGTAAAGTTATGTTAATTACAACTCTTTTCAATCGTCTTTTTCTAAAAGATTTTAAGCTGGTGATATTAATAGTTATCGGGTGAGATTTTGCGTGTGGACTATGTAGTTAACATCTACATTTGTGCCCAAACGATAAGTGTCCGTTAACGGGTTGTAGTGCAGTCCTGTAATCCCCAATTCTTGCAGCGGAGTGTTGTCTATCATCTTGATAAGTTCCGCTGGGCGAATGAACTTTTCGTGGTCGTGAGTACCTTCTGGGACAATCTTAAGTAGCTTTTCTGCACCTACTATAGCGAATAGGTAAGACTTAAAGTTACGGTTCAATGTCGAGAAGAACACATGGCCGCCCGGTTTAACCAACTTTGAACAAGCCGAGATAACCGACTGTGGGTCTGGTACGTGCTCTAGCATTTCCATGCAGGTCACCACATCGTAAGTTTGTGGGTTTTGCTCAGCATGATCTTCAATGGTGCTTTGAATGTAATCAAGCTTGGTGCCGGTTTCTAATGCATGCAGACGAGCGACTTCTAGCGGTTCTTTACCCATATCTAAACCAGTGACTAGCGCACCTTCAACGGCCATGCTCTCAGCCAAAATACCGCCACCGCAGCCAACATCGAGAACTTTCTTGCCAAATAGGCCTTCGGTTTTCTCTAGAACGTAATTTAGGCGCAGTGGGTTGATTTGATGTAGTGGCTTAAACTCGCCTTCTAGATCCCACCAGCGCGACGCCATGTCTTCGAATTTTTTGATTTCTGCTGGGTCTACGTTTTGTGATTTAGTCATAATCGGCATTTCCAAGTTAAATAATGCATCCATGAAATTGCAGGCATTATAACTTGCCTTTTCCTGCTGACCAGAAGATCTACAATTTTGCTAGTTTATTGAGTGTAAAGTGACCATGTTTCAGCAAGATATGACGCTGAGGTGCAATTTCTCATCAATAGATTGGCTACAAGGGTCACAAGATGGTAAAAGGAGAGGGAAAGTGATGCCTCCGTAGGTAAATTTGTGTTATATTTTTCGGTCTTATACGTATTCAAAAATACGATCTGACTATAGAGGGAAAATGGCTCTATGAGCGATCTAGCGAAAGAGATCACGCCCGTAAATATTGAAGATGAGCTTAGAGGTTCATACCTAGACTACGCGATGTCCGTCATCGTTGGTCGTGCCCTTCCAGATGTGCGTGATGGCCTAAAACCAGTACACCGCCGCGTTTTGTTCGCGATGAATGTATTAGGTAATGATTGGAACAAAGCATATAAAAAGTCTGCTCGTGTAGTAGGCGATGTAATCGGTAAATATCACCCACACGGTGATAGTGCGGTATACGAGTCAATTGTTCGTATGGCTCAGCCGTTTTCACTACGCTATATGTTAGTCGATGGCCAAGGTAACTTTGGTTCGGTTGACGGCGATTCAGCTGCGGCAATGCGTTATACCGAAGTTCGTATGTCAAAAATAGCTGGTGAGCTATTAACGGATCTTGATAAAGATACGGTTGACTTCGTTCCTAACTATGATGGAACCGAGCAAATACCAGCAGTTTTACCAACAAAAATACCAAACCTATTGGTTAACGGTGCTTCTGGTATCGCAGTAGGTATGGCTACCAACATCCCGCCACATAACCTTGGCGAAGTTGTTGATGGCTGTTTAGCATTTATCAATAATGAAGACATCACTATTGATGAGCTAATGGACTACATCCCGGGTCCAGACTTCCCGACAGCAGCATTAATCAGTGGCCGTAAGGGCATTGTCGATGCATATAAGACTGGCCGTGGCAAAGTTTACATGCGCTCGCGCGCGAACATTGAAATGGAAAAGAACGGTAAAGAAACAATTATCGTTACTGAAATTCCATATCAAGTGAACAAAGCTCGTCTGATCGAGAAGATTGCAGAACTTGTAAAAGACAAGAAAGTTGAAGGCATCAGTGCACTACGTGACGAATCTGATAAAGATGGTATGCGTATTGTTATTGAATGTAAGCGTGACGCTGTCGGTGAAGTTGTACTAAACAACCTTTACTCACAAACTCAACTGCAAACAACTTTCGGCATCAACATGGTTGCTCTGAACAACGGCCAACCACAACTTTTCAACATTAAAGATATGTTGAAGTGTTTTGTTGATCACCGTCGTGAAGTTGTGACACGTCGTACTATCTTCGAATTGAAGAAAGCGCGCGACCGTGCACATATCTTGGAAGCTCTATCTTTAGCGCTTGCAAACATTGATGAAATCATTGAACTGATCAAGAACGCACCAACACCAGCAGAAGCTAAAGTTGGTCTAGTATCTCGTGGTTGGGATCTTGGTAACGTTGCATCAATGCTTGAACGTGCTGGTACTGATGCAGCTCGTCCAGATTGGCTTGAAGACCAATACGGTATCCGTGATGGTCAATACTTCCTAACGGAAACTCAAGCGCAAGCTATTCTAGAACTTCGTCTTCACCGCCTAACTGGCCTTGAGCACGAGAAGATTCTAGACGAATACAAAGCACTTCTAGAAGAGATCGCTGAGCTAATGCATATCCTTGCAAGCACTGAGCGTTTGATGGAAGTTATCCGTGAAGAACTTGAAGCGGTACGTGATATCTATGGCGACGAACGTCGTACAGAAATCACAGCAGCGGTTCATGACATCGACATGGAAGAGCTAATCGCTCAAGAAGACGTTGTAGTAACGCTTTCTAACGCAGGTTACGTTAAGTACCAAATCCTAAGCGACTACGAAGCTCAGCGTCGTGGTGGTAAAGGTAAGAGTGCAACTAAGATGAAAGATGAGGATTACATTGAGCGTCTGCTTGTTGCTAATACTCACGATAACATCTTATGTTTCTCTACTCGTGGTAAAACGTACCGCCTGAAAGTTTACCAACTGCCTCAAGCAAGCCGCACGGCTCGTGGTAAGCCTATCGTTAACATTCTTCCTCTAGAAGAAGGTGAGCGTATTACGGCTATCCTGCCTGTTTCTGAGTTCTCTAACGAGAAATTCATCTTCATGGCAACAGGCGACGGTACCGTTAAGAAGACATCACTGGATCAATTCGCAAACGTACGTGCTAACGGCCTAATCGCAGTTAACTTACGTGACGATGATTCACTGATTGGCGTTGATATTACTGACGGTAATAGCGACATCATGCTGTTCTCGAAGTCGGGCAAAGTTGTTCGCTTTAACGAGGACAAAGTACGTCCAATGGGTCGTACTGCCTCTGGTGTTCGTGGTATGAAGCTTCCAGAAGACGATCAAGTGGTTTCACTGATTGTTCCTTCAAACGAAGGCGATATCCTAACTGTGACTCAAAACGGTTATGGTAAGCGTACTGAGCTGGCTGAATACCCAACGAAAGGCCGTGCAACGCAAGGTGTAGTATCTATCAAAGTCTCTGATCGTAATGGCCCAGTAGTTGGTGCTGTTCAGGTTGAAGAAGGCGATGAAATGATGATGATCACCGACGCAGGTACACTAGTACGTACTCGCGTTGCGGAAGTAAGCCAAGTTGGTCGTAACACTCAAGGTGTAACACTGATTCGTACTGCTGAAGACGAGAATGTTGTAGGTCTACAACGTATCGACGAAGTAGAAGAAGCTGAGATTGTTGAAGGCGAAGAAACTGAAGAAGCAAATGCTGACGCAGTGAACGCTGAAACGGCTGTTGTTTCTGAATCAAGTGAAGAGCAAGCATCTGATGCTTCTGACTCTGAAAGTGATAGCGAGCAAGACACTGAGTAATCTCGATTACGTTAAGTAATTAAGCTTACCAATGAAAAAACCGAGCCTAAGTGCTCGGTTTTTTATTACCTGTCGTTTCACTTCTCTTCTCATGTGGCTTATGGTTTATGGCTTAGGTCTGAGCACCAATCTTAACCTATCGCTTTTATGCAAAAGTTTGAGCACTAAATCTCGAACGCTAAACTTTGATCAATAACGAGGCAGTACGAAAACGATAGAGTAGAGGTAGATCTAAATAAAAGGGATGTGGAATGGATATCTGGTTGTTGGTTGCGTTGGTACTAATGAGTCTGTTTTTGATCGCGGTCGTTATTGCCGCGAGCAACAATGGCAGCCACCTAAAAGGCAATGTGGTGATTTCTCTTACTGCAGTGGCTTTGAGCGTGCTGGTCTGGTCTCAACTGAAACAAGATTTACCTCAACTTCCTTTGGATGATAGCAATAACTACACGGCAACAGATTTCGAAGACGAGCTTCAGCAAAGCCTTGAGCAAGACCCGAATCAATCCGACTTGTGGTTTAAGCTAGGTGGTGTGTACATGCAGAAAGGGGAGTTTGATGCGGCATTCACTTGCTACGATTATGCGATTCGCTTAGATCCTCAAGCGCCTTCTGGCCTCTATGCTGCCAAAGCAACCGCACTTTATTATCTGAGCTCTCAAGCGATGAGTGATGATGTTAATGCGTTGCTGGAGCAATCAATGCAGCTTGATCCCAATGATCGTACGGCATTGATGTTGATTGCGACCGATCACTTCATCAGCATGCGCTATCAACAAGCGATTGATGCGTGGACTCAAATCTTAGATTCCAATCAAAAGGGCATTGATCGTGTCTCTATTATCCATTCGATCAACCAAGCCAAACAGATGATCCGTTAAGCTTGGCTAATTGCTAAAGAGGCGATCTTACTTAAGATCTCATTTCGAAGACTATTGGTTTTCCTGCATTTCGATTAAGCCACCAGCATTGTGGATTTGAGTAAACCCTTGAGCGTGCAAGAATTGATAAGCTTGCCCTGAACGATTGCCACTGCGGCAATACAACACGATGGGCTGGTCTTTATCTATCTTAGCAAAGTGAGTAGCCACTTCAGAAAGAGGGTAGTTGATGGCGTTGTCTAGATGCCCTTGTTCGAACTCTGCAGGTGTTCTGACATCAACCACTAATGCGCCTTCCTCTATTAATTCCCACCCAGTCTCAGCACGCTCAGATGCGTGAACGCTTGAACTGAGTAGTGCAATACATAATGCCGAAAGCGAAAGTAAGATTTTCATTGTTTATTCCTTGAATTGGCGAGTGGATCGGGGTTCGATATTGATGTGTATTCCCCCAAAACCTAAAAAAACCAGCCACACAACAATAGTGTGACTGGTTTTTACTTAATGGTCTAATGGAAGAAACTAGTATTCGTAGTTGGCTTCACGCTTTTCAGCTTGCTCTTCCCATTTAGGAACAACCGTGTCTAAGAAGTGTTGTTTCTCAGCGTTCATCTTATCCATGTCCATTCCAAGCGCTTTTTGAGCCGCTTCTTTTGTCGAGATATCTGGAATCTCGATTGGATCGGTGATGCCTTTCTTCGCCAGTAGACGAACAATCTTAGTACGAGCATCCGCGGCGCGGTCAACGGCAGTACCTAGCACTTCTAGAGCGATTTCAGGTGCGTGCATGTGAATACCGTGAGACGCGATAGCGTAGTCCCAGCGCCATTGAGCGTGACGGATATCGAGTAGGATAGGCTCCATCTCTTGCTCTGTCGCACCCGCTTCCCATGCTGCGCCTGCTTCAAAGTGAGCAGCAACGATTTGTTTCTCGGCTGTCAGCTTCATGTTCAGTACTTGCGCTTTACGGCTTGAAACGATGTTACGCATGGTTTCTTTCGATTGAGTGTGACAGTTTGCACACGTGTCTTCGAAGCGGTCAAATGGGTTACCCACTTTATGGTCGGTATAAACGGTGCCATCTTCTTTGGTCACTTTCGGCATATGACAGTCAGCACAAACGACTTTGTTCTTACCGTGGATGCCTTCGCGCCATGTTTCAAAACCTGGGTGTTGTGCTTTCAGCATTGGTGCTTTCGATACTTTATGCGTCCAATCTTTAAAGTTGATTGCATCATAGTAGCGTTCCATGTCGCCAACGGTTGTACCTTGGTCCCAAGGGAATTTCACACCTTTGGTTGGCCCTGTGAAGTAGTATTCCACGTGGCACTGAGCACAAACTGAAGCTTGTTGGTCTAAGCGGCTTTGTTCATCAAACTTTTTACCAATCGTTTCAAATGCACGTTCAACGTAAGGACGAGTCACCTTAAGTGCTGGTTCACCATTTTTAAAGCCTTCGCTTTTGGTATCGTGACAGTCTGAACAGCCAATAGGGTTAATGATCTCGTTACCAAGACGCGCCCACTTACCTTCGAAGTAACCATCTTCGCCACGCTCTTCGATAACACGAGCGACATCTGGGCTCTTACAACTCCAACACGCCATTGGCATTGGGCCAGAGCTTTCGTCTGTTGGGCCGCCAGTACGAAGTGTTTGTCTTACATCGTCAATGGCATAAAAGTGGCCGCGTGCTTTGTTGTAATCCTTTGCGAAGCCGTAGCCAGCCCACATGATGACCATGTTTGGATCTTCTTTTAGTGCGTCTTCAATAACTTCGCTTTCTGAAGTCTGTCTCCATGAGTGATATTGATCTGGGTGGTTTTGCTCGAACTGGTCGTTACGAGGGTCGCCAATTTCTTTTTTTTCAGACGCAGCAAAACTGGTCGCGCTTGCTAGTGATGCGCTAACCATTAATAGTGCTGTGACCGAATTACGTATCCAATGCTTTTTCACAGTGATATCTCCAATATACTGATTCTTATACCAAGCGTTGTGAGTTTGCTATTCAAATTAAGAACTGGAGAATTCCTGTTTATATTAATTCATAAACAAACACATTTTGTTACGTGTTGGATATAGCTTGTTTTAGATCAATTAACGGTAGTGACTTCAATCACGTTGAAGTTTATATACCCCTAAAGTGGTATTGATGGTTAGTTTAATTAGAATTTAACTGAGAATTATTATCATATATAACAACCAATTACCTAAATTGACCATGATATAAATAGGGTGATAGCGTTCACAGATTAACCTATCGAAATTTCGCATTACCTAATTAGAGGTATATTCTGATTATAGAAAGCGTTGTGGCTTATCCAAAATAAGAATTGATATCATTTAAGCGGTAATAATATCGTTTAAGGGTACTTTTGTTTAACCGGAATATTATTTAGTTGAGAGTTAAATAATACCGGTATAAGGAAAGGATAAAATGGGCAATATTAAATTGGCCATAGTCATAATGCTTAAATCCCTTCTAGCATTCTGCCTCTATGGTTATTCCATTCATGCTGTTGCTGAGCCTGCTGTTACGCCAGTAGGAGAATCAACAAGACATGAAGTCGAATTAATCCGCGACAAAGACTACAAGTGTGTTCAATGCCATAAAGATTCAAAAGAAACGGTATTGGGTTCACATGGTGAAAGTGCACACGCTTTACTTGGCCGTGAAGTAAATTGTACCGATTGTCATAGTTCAATTAGCCCCGATCACCGAGAAGGTGCACCTGAAGTGGTGAAGTATCGCGCGGCTCAATCACAACCAGGAACCGAAAAGGTTTTCCTCGATCCTAGCTTAATTTTAGATGCCAATAGCCAATGTATCGATTGTCACAAACCTGATGATCTGCGTGAAGCTAGCTGGACTCACGATGTTCACGCGCAAAACTTAACGTGTTCAAACTGTCATGATGTTCATGCGACTGAAGCAAAGGTGTTGGGCTTAGATAAAAAGCAAACCATTAAGCTGTGTGTGGATTGCCATTCAGACTTCAACCAGAAGAAAGAAGGGGAGTAATCTATGAGCTGCTCAAGAAGAAACTTTTTAGCAGGCGCTGGTGCCGTTATTTTTACCACGGGTGTAGCGGGAACTGCGGCGGTGACAAGTCGTAAAACGTTAGCCAATGTTCAAGAAGATGGTGCTAAACGTTATGGAATGATTCATGACGAAACCGCGTGTATAGGTTGTACTGCTTGTACAGAAGCATGTCGTGAAGTGAATAAAGTGCCTGAAGGCGTGTCGCGCTTAGAAATTATTAAGAGCGAACCCCAAGGCGAATATCCAAATGTTGATTACCGTTTTACTCGTAACTCTTGCCAACATTGTGATAACGCGCCGTGTGTCATGGTTTGCCCAACAGGTGCAGCCTACAAAGATGAAAAAACCGGCATTGTCGACGTTCATCAAGAGAAGTGTGTCGGTTGTGGTTACTGTTTGTTAGCGTGTCCATATCAAGTGCGCTTTTTCCATCCAGAGAATAAGTCAGCCGATAAATGTAACTTCTGTCGTGATACCAATCTAGCACAAGGGAAGTTGCCTGCTTGTGTCGAATCTTGCCCAACCAAAGCGCTGACATTCGGCGATTTGAATGACCCTAAGAGTGAGATAAACCAAGTACTTCAATCCGAGGTGGTTTACAGAGATAAAGCCTATCTAGGCACTCAACCAAAACTCTATAAAGTGCCACACCAAAAAGGGGAGATTTGATTATGAGTGCATGGGACGCAGCTTTTCAGTCTGGTACCGTGGTATGGGACTGGATTATAGCAATCTATCTATTTCTCGCGGGGATGTCGGCGGGTGCCGTAATGATCTCCATTTATCTCAAGCGTAAGGTTATTGAAGGCGATCCTGCTCATAATGGTGTGTTAAAGGCGACAGCTTTTCTTGCGCCATTTGGGATCATCTCAGGCTTGCTGATCTTGGTTTTCCACCTGACAAAACCGTTATCCTTTTGGAAGATCATGATCTTCTATAATCCAACGTCTGTGATGTCGATGGGTGTGATCTTATTCCAAGTGTATATGGTGATCTTGTTCCTTTGGATCGGCATTATATTTAGAGATCAAATTGTCGTGTTCTTGAGTGACCAAACATGGTTAAAAGGACGACTCGACTTTGTCGGGAACTGGATTGGCAAATTAGAAGTGTTTGAGAATGCTCTGGAAATATTCCTAGCTGTTCTTGCTTTGATGCTTGCCGCTTATACCGGATTCTTGCTGTCAGCTTTAAATACCTTCCCACTATTGAATAACCCAGTACTGCCGATTTTGTTCTTGTTCTCGAGTTTATCTTCGGGTGCGGCGGCGTGTATTTTATTTGGTGTGTTGGTCTTTAAAGAATCACCTCATAGCCCGAGTATTTCATGGATCCACGGATTTGAACGTCCGGTAGTGATGTTTGAGTTGTTTGTACTTATTACTTTCTTTACTGGGCTTATCTTCGCTGGCGGTCAAAGTGAACAAGCAGTATGGAACGCAATTGGCAGTGGTTTCTGGGCGAGTTGGTTCTGGTATGGCGTCATCGGTGTCGGCATGGTTTTACCGTTGTTGCTGAATGCCGTGACACCAACCTCAATCCGCCATAGCTCGGTGTATATTTTCTCCGTGACTTCGCTAAGCCTAATGGGCGTATTAATGCTGCGAACTTTTGTCCTTTATGCAGGGCAGTTAACGATAGCTTAATTTCGCGCAAGTTTATTAGTGAGCAGATGTTGGATACTAGACATCTGCTTATTAATGAACATGCTTTTAGTAAACATGAGATGCGTGTTCAGATCGGCTCTGCTCTAGCGGAGCCTTATTGAGGTGATATGGTCGGTTCTTTGGGGCTGTTTAGTTTAGTGTTGGTTGCTGTACTCAGTAGCATTATTGGTGTGCATTCGTTTTATCAAATGCTAAACAAACGGACGCAAAATATAAGTTTAATCCGTAGTTTCTCTCTTTCAAGTGCATTGTTTTCTCTCACTTCTGTCGCATTGCTTGGCTATGCTTTTGTCAGTGATGACTTCTCTATTCTCTATGTCGCTGAACATTCAAATACTCAATTACCCTCATTTTTTAAGCTAGCAGCTGTATGGGCAGGCCATGAAGGTTCCTTGTTATTTTGGGTACTGACGATCAGCGTCTGGTCTGGCGTGATTGCCTTACAAAAACACTATTCGAATGAATACCAAAGCCGTGTGTTGTGGGTAATGAATCTATTGCTCGCGATATTTGCTTGGTTCACCTTATTCGTATCAAACCCATTTGAAATGAATTCGATCTTGCCGCTAGAAGGGCGTGACCTTAACCCAATGTTGCAAGATGTCGGCCTGATCTTTCACCCTCCATTACTTTACCTTGGCTATGTCGGCTTTTCCGTGGTGCTGGCATTTGCAGTTGCCGCTTTGCTGGTTGACCCCATAGAGTTTGATTGGGTTGCCCATTGTCGCAGTTGGTGTCTAGTCGCTTGGATCTTTTTAACCGCAGGGATCATTCTTGGCTCTTGGTGGGCGTACTACGAATTAGGCTGGGGCGGCTGGTGGTTCTGGGATCCTGTTGAAAATGCCAGCTTGTTGCCGTGGCTCACTTCGACAGCCTTGCTGCACTGTTTAGGTGTTGCCAAGGGCAAACAACAGCTTCTGAAGTGGTCTCTAAGCCTTGCTTTCATTACATTTTGTTTGAGTATCTTAGGCACCTTTATTGTTCGTTCTGGCGTATTAACGTCGGTGCATGCGTTTGCGGTTGACCCAACCAAAGGTATCGCACTGCTACTTATATTAGTGTTGGTACTGGTGAGCTCATTTTCTCTGCTTATCGTCAGAGGTGAATCTTTTGAATCTAACCCGATTACTAGCTTCGCCAGTAAGAGCTTTTTAAGCCTAGTTGCGGTGCTCATTTTTGTATTAGCGACCGCTGTTGTGGTGTTTGGTACATTTTATCCAATGATCTTTGAACTGCTTGGGCTGGGTAACATATCGGTGGGTGCGCCATACTTTAATCTGTTGATTGCGCCTTTGGCTTTGCTCGCACTTGGCGTGGTTGGCTTAGCCCCATTGTTGAGTGTTAAACCTCAAGCAACCAAAGGTGTTATTTCACTGTTAGCTCTGGTGTCGTTGGCATTGGGTTACGTTTGTTATTCTTGGCAAGTGGAACAAGTCCAACGACAAGTGATGGCTCTGATAACATGGTCACTCGCATTTTGGGTTTTACTCACTCATGTTTATGGCTTAGCGGTCACGCACAGTTCCAAGTTCCAACGAAAAGTCTGGGTGATGACCTTTGCCCATGTCGGTGTCGCGGTCTTAGCTGTAGGCGCTGCAATGAACAGTTACCACTCGTTTGAGCGCAGTTATAAATTAAGCCCAGATGAACAAGTGGAGTTTATGGGCTGGACGCTTGCTCATGAAGATACAGAGCTTTATGTCGCCTCAAATTTTACCGCTGAAAAGGCGATACTTAAGCTAGATACTGGCGAGCAAAGTTTTTCTATTTCGCCGGAAAGAAGACATTATCAAGTTCGAGTGATGAACATGAGCGAGCCCGCAATGAAATGGTTCTGGCATGGCGATGTGTATATCACCATGGGTGAGAAAGTTGACGCTACCGCTTATGCATTTCGAGTTCAGTACAAAGCGTATGCTCGTTGGATATGGCTTGGTGGGCTGTTCTCAATTCTAGGTGCTGTGCTTTCACTGACCAATCGTAAAAAGAAAACCGTTAAGGCTGCACAGTATGCATACCAGCGTTCGTAATAAACTCATTGCTCTATTTTCAGTGGCTGTTGCTTTGGTCGTTGCATTTTCATATGCGCTCGACAGTAAGCAACAAACGACCAGCGTTTCAGAGCAAAAAAGGACTTTCCCTGAATTTACGGCAGAAAAACTCGTTACTGATGAGTCATTCGATTCTGAAGCATTAAGTTCTGAAATATTAAGCTATGAAACGGCTAAGCTTACGCTCGCTGATATTACTCAACATCCTTACCAACTGGTCAATGTATGGGCTTCATGGTGCGGAATATGTAAAACCGAGCACGCTTTTTTACTCGAACTACAAAAGGAAGGTATTCCAATTGTTGGTCTCAATTATCGAGATAACCCCGGTGCTGCGCTCAATGTATTGTCCAACGACGGCAACCCATACGCAACTGTGATCAGCGATCCTCAAGGGAAGTTGGCGTTAGAACTCGGTGTAATCGGTACTCCTGAGACGTATTTAGTCGATGCTGAAGGCCAAATAGTGAAGAAGTTGCTAGGCGTGATTAATGAATCGGTTTGGCGCAAAGAACTCGCTCACTATTTTAAAGGTACAAATGGATGATGAAGTTCCTGCTCAACATAGTGCTCATACTTAGCGCTGCTATTGTCGTCAACTTCCCTGTATTAGCTGAGGATTTGTTTACGGCGAGTGATAAAGATACAAGCATTCAGGTAGAGTTATTTGAGTTTGAAAGCCTTAATCAACAACAGCGTGCTATTAGTTTGGCAAAATCGCTGCGCTGCCCACAATGTCAGAATCAAAATCTGATTGAGTCGAACTCTCCCATAGCAAAAGATTTACGCCTTGTTGTATTCAATATGGTGAAAGCAGGGAAGAGCAACAATGAAATCACTCAGTACATGACAGAAAGGTTTGGTGAATTTGTGCTTTATAAGCCAGCAATGAGTGTTTCAAACATATTACTTTGGGTGTTACCGAGTCTATTATTTCTTTTGTTTGTATATTTATCAGTAGCGAGTGTTAGGAATGACTCATAAAAATTGTGTATTACTGTTTACCAATTGAGCTGTATTTTGTAATATTAACGGATTATAAAGGCTAAGCACTGTTATATAAGGATGTGTTTGTGGATAACGTAATCTCAAATTTAAAAAAAGAGTTCTATACTCATGTCCGTTCTGATAAATGGGCAGAAAAATACAGTGCAAAGTCGAGCATCTCTACACTGACACAAGAAGAGTTAAGTGAATTAGAAAATGCTTGGGTGCAGCTTGTTATCTGGAAGCAAACTCAACTAAGCTGATCGTTCCGCAAAAAGTGTAGTCTTAGCCGCAATTGATTGATTTATAACCCCATGTTGGTCATCCCAACGTGGGGTTTTTTGTTACCTAGAAAATTAATTGTTATAATATAACAATTTGTACGTGGTCGACCTTGAAAAAAATTGTTAACAGCCTCATAGTGTCTATCATTAGATAGTTAGCTACAAAATATTGCCTAGACATATAGTGTAGTGTTGTTAAATACATCGAATTTTCAAGTGAGTATAGCTATGGCGGAAGTGCGTGCCAGAATAGATTTCAAAGTAGGGGTAACAAGCAGTATTGATGCTGAACTTCTGTCTTTTCATGGATTGAAAACAGATAAAGAGCATGTTGCTGTGATATTTAAATCAGCGGATAAGACACAAGACATACCTCTTGTTCGTATGCACTCTGAGTGCCTGACTGGTGATGTTTTTCATTCTTCTCGCTGTGACTGTGGTGAGCAGTTAGATGAAACCATCAGAATTATGGGTGAGACGGGGGGAGTGATTCTTTACTTACGCCAAGAAGGTCGTGGTATTGGTTTGTATAACAAAATCGATGCGTACCGTCTGCAAAGCGAAGGCATGAACACCTATGAAGCGAATAACCACCTAGGTTTTGGTGATGATTTACGCGACTTTACCGAAGCGGCAGAAATGCTTCGCGCTTTAGGAACCACAAAAATCCGCTTGGTTACTAACAACCCTAAGAAGATCAATGAGCTGAAATCTTTCGGTATTGAGATTGAAGAAGTGGTGAATACTTCTGCACATATCAAGTCGGGAAATGAGAGTTACCTGAAGGCGAAAGTCTCACACGGTAAGCATAATCTGGATATTTGATAAGCTTCCTTTTATTGCTATAGCACAAAAGTATTTAAAGACCTCACAAATGTGAGGTTTTTTTGTATTTATCTTGCAATAAAATTGTAAGTTTGTATTATTCAAATCTGTAGTGTAAATGATAATGGTTTGCACTATTACTACGAATAATAATTCAAAGCTCAACAAGGATGCTTCATGACCATTAAATCTTTAGTGACAAAAGCCGTAACTTCGTCACTCATTTTTGCCTCTGCTTCTTCTTTTGCAGCAGTAACTCAAGATCAAGTTGTAGAACATTACGCCGATATTGCTCATGCAGTGTTTGCAGATTCAGTAATTACAGCAAAAGCGTTGAACTCTTCTATTGATACCTTCTTAGCTTCTCCGTCTGCTGGCAATTTCGAACAAGTAAAGCAAGCTTGGCTAGACTCTCGTGTACCTTACCAACAGTCTGAAGTATTTCGCTTTGGTAACGTTGTTGTAGATGATTGGGAAGGCCAATTAAATGCATGGCCGCTAGATGAAGGCCTTATCGATTACGTTTCGACTGATTACCAATATGAACTTGGTAACGAAGGCGCTAGCGCAAACATCGTTGCAAATAAGACTTTCCAAATTGGTCAGACAACAGTAGACGCAACTAACATTACTCCAGAGCTAATTGCAGACCTGAACGAGATCGGTGGTTCTGAAGCGAACGTAGCGTCTGGCTACCACGCGATTGAATTCCTACTTTGGGGCCAAGATTTAAACGGTACTAACAGCGGTGCAGGTGAGCGTGCTTACACTGATTTCGTTGTTGGTGCGGAGTGTACTAATGGTAACTGTGACCGTCGTGGCGCATACCTAAAAGCATCAGCTGAACTACTTATCCAAGACCTAGAGTGGATGGAAAAGCAGTGGGCTGAAGGCGAAAAAGGCAACTACCGTCAAGAGCTTCTTTCTGAATCTAGCGAGAACGGTCTACGTAAAATGCTATTTGGTATGGGCTCACTATCTCTAGGTGAACTAGCGGGTGAGCGTATGAAAGTTGCACTAGAAGCAAACTCGACTGAAGACGAGCATGATTGTTTCTCTGATAACACGCATAACTCTCACTACTACAACGAGCAAGGTATCTACAACGTATACACTGGCTTGTACAAGCGTGAAGATGGTTCTCTACTTTCAGGTCCTAGCCTGTTTGACCTCGTTGAGCAAAAAGACGAGCAAGCGGCGAAAGAGATTCAAAAGCAGTTTGACCTAGCACGTGCGCAAGTTGGTCAACTTGTTGTGTCAGCAGAGAAAAATAACCAGCACTTCGATCAGCTAATTGCTGCTGACAATGCTGCGGGTAACGCATTAGTAAACAAAACTATTGTTGCGCTAGTGTCTCAAACCGCTGCAATCGAGCGTGCTGCTGGTGTTATTGGCATTGATAGCCTAAACCCAGACACAGCGGATCACGAGTTTTAAGAACCCGAGGCCAAATCAATGTAAGGGCTCTTATTGAGCCCTTAATTGTTTGTTATTCAAAAAAGTTACTCCCTAATAAAAACTAAAATCAAAAACACAGCAAGGCAATGTATGAAGTCGTATCTCTCAGCCTCACTATTAACCGCACTGTTTTTCTTATCTCCATTGCACGCCCATGAAACCTACTCTGGTGGCAAAACCACAGTAAAGAAAGAGGGCGCGAACGCTTTTTCTCTTCCTGCAGCCAACCTTCCAATGAGCAAACGTTTGGATTTCAGCGTAGGTAACAGCTTCTTTAGAAACCCTTGGGTTCCTGCGCCGTCATCAACCGATGCGCGTGATGGATTAGGTCCATTGTTCAATACCAACGGTTGTCAAAACTGTCACATCAAAGATGGTCGTGGTCATGCGCCTGAAAAAGATGACCAGAACGCGGTTTCATTGTTGGTCCGCTTAAGTATCCCTGCTGAAACGCCAGAGCAGAGACAAGCCTTCATTCGTGATGGTGGTATTCCTGAACCAACTTACGGCGGCCAGTTACAAGATTTCGCGCTTCAAGGTGTAAAACCCGAGGGCAAAGTGAACATCAGCTACACCGATGTTCCTGTTGAATTCAAAGACGGTACAGTCGTTACTTTGCGTAAACCAATTTTAAAGATTACTGATCTTGCCTTTGGCGAGATGCATCCTAAAACTGAGTTTTCAGCTCGTGTTGCGCCGCCAATGATTGGCCTTGGTTTACTTGAAAGCATCCCGCAAGAAACGATTCTCGGATTTGCTAAACAGCAGTTGGCCGACAAGCAAGGTGTTTCAGGCAAAGCGAACTACGTTCTTGATGTTCAAACTAACGATATGGCGTTGGGTCGATTCGGTTGGAAAGCTGGCCAGCCAAACCTAATGCAGCAAAATGCGGCTGCGTTTAACGGTGATTTGGGCTTAACGAGTCGCTTATTCCCGAATGAAAACTGCACATCAGCGCAATCAACCTGTGATGATTTCCAAAATGGTGGCGAGCCAGAAGTCAGCGACAATATTCTAGATTTTGTTGAGTTCTATTCGCAGCATTTAGCGGTCCCTATTCGTCGCAACGTCGACAACCCAGCCGTCGTGCAAGGTAAAAAATTATTCAAAGACGTTGGTTGTCAGAGTTGCCACCAAGCTGAAATTCGCACAGCAGAGCGTGAAGGGTTACCTGCGTTGTCTAAGCAATTAATCAGTCCGTATACCGATATGTTGTTGCACGATATGGGGGAAGGCTTAGCCGACAATCGCCCTGAATATCTTGCCAATGGCCAAGAGTGGCGTACGACGCCATTATGGGGATTAGGCTATACCAAAGAAGTGAATGGTCATACGTTCCTGCTTCATGACGGTCGCGCAAGAAACGTTATGGAAGCGGTACTTTGGCACGGTGGTGAAGCAGAAATGGCGAAACAAAACGTTTTAGCTCTTAGTAGCAGCGAACGTGAAGCGCTATTGGCGTTCTTAAACTCGTTATAGGCTGAGTTGAATTCAGTTTAGTTAACGGCTAGTGACTTAAGAAAGCCGCTATCAAACCACTTAGCACCGCTGAACTTGTAGGAATACGAGGTCAGCGGTCGTTTGGTATTTAATGAACTCATATAATTAAAAGAAAAATTAGGAAGTAAGGTAACAGCATGACGCATAAATTTTTGTTAATGCCTTTGTCGGTATTAATCATGGCAGGCTGCCAATCATCGGGTGAACAAGCTGCTTCATCTGAGGTTAACGGTGTGTCTTATCAAGCTGATACGACCGACCACATCAGTCGCAGTGTCTATCAACAAGAGTTTGATTCTGCCGTCCTATTCGCCAAGCAAGCCAATGAGCTAGAAGTCTTGATGCAGGGTTACTGCCAAACTAATGATGTTGAGTTAGATGCTTTGAAAAGTCAGTGGCAGCTCACCATGAACAGTTGGATGGCACTGCAAGGACAAGAAAGAGGCCCAACTGCGGCACTTGAAGAGAGCTGGAATATTCAATTTTGGCCTGATAAGAAGAACACCACCGGTCTTAAAATGCGTCAATTGACTCAGCAGGATAAAGCATGGTCTCAAGACGAAATCGCACAGCAGAGTGTGACCGTTCAAGGGCTGGGTGCGTTGGAATGGTCGCTTTATGACGAGCAATCGTCACTGCTTCAAGACAAAGCACTAGGCTGCCAATCATCACAAGCGATTACTGAAAACTTAGCGATTAAGTCATCTTCGATTGCACAGGCATGGCAGGTTAACCCTTGGCTAGCGTTAGACGAGACTCGTTGGGAGTCTGAATACATCGCTTTATTGACCAACCAACTTGATTACAGCATGAAAAAGCTGAGTCGTCCGATGGCTAAAATCGGTCATCCGCGTCCTTACTTCTCAGAATCATGGCGTGCACAAACTTCGATGACTCAACTAAAAGCGAATGTAGCAGCACTTCAGAATTTGTACCTAGCCGATGGCAATGGCCTAGACGGCTTGTTGAGAGAGAAGGGCTTAAATGACCTTGCTGACCGTGTTGCTGACCAGTTCACGCTAACGTTAGATACTTGGCCTACAGACTCAAGTTTGTTCGAGTTGCTGCAGAGCAAAGAGGGCTATCGAAATGTGCTGACTCAATACAACAAACTAGAACGTTTGAAGTACCTGATTCATGAAGAAGTGGCAATAGAGCTTGGCGTGGTAATAGGATTTAATGCTACCGATGGTGACTGATACTACACGAAGAACGCTACTCAAGGCTGTACTGGGTTGTGCTGCTGTACCTGTACTTCCGTTTGGCTGCGCTAGTCGCTCTGGCGCCGCAAGCACATCTAATGATCCTCAACTGATCGGCTGTGCGCTTAATGGTCGTGGCCAATATTCAGCGGTTGTGGCTGACGAATATGGTATGCCGTTGAGTCAACTGCCGATCCCAGATCGTGGGCATGGCGTCGCAATTTGCCCAACATCATCACATGCGGTGGTTTTTGCTCGTCGTCCTGGTGACTATTTTATGGTGTTTGACTATAAAAATGGTCAGCAGATCAAGATGGTTGTGAAAGGTAACAATCGCCACTTCTATGGTCATGGCGTTTACTCATTAGATGGCAAGTTACTGTATGCCACGGAAGGGAAAACCGACAGTAGCCAAGGTGTGATTGGTGTTTACGATGTCTCACAAGGCTATCGTAAGGTCGAGGAGTTCACTGGCTTTGGTATTGGCCCTCATGAAGTGATCATCATGCCGGATGGAAATCTCGCGATCGGCGTTGGCGGCGTTCATACTGACGGTAGAACACCGAAAAACTTGAATTCAATGCAACCGAGTTTAAGTTATGTTTCACCTGAAGGTGCGCTGCTTGATCAGGTTGAATTGCTAGACAAGAAGCTGAGCATTCGACACTTAGCCCATGATGGTGCTGAAACCGTACTATGTGGCCAGCAATATCGTGGTGAACCAGATGAGTATCCTTCACTTTTGGTGATGCATACCAAAGGCGGGCAGTTTGAATCACTGAATGCAGAGCCTGAGCAGTGGGCAAGGTTCAATCACTATATCGCCAGTATTGCGGCGTCAGATGATTGGATTATTGCGACTTCGCCAAGAGGCAACTGTTATGGTATTTGGTCTAAAGAGACTAAAGAGTTAGTGGAACTCTCTGCGTTGTCTGATGCTTCTGGCGCAGTGCTGCTTGATGGTGAATTTCGACTCAGCTCTGGAGCGGGCAGTGTGGTGAGCCAACACAAGCCTTATGAGAAATCAACTCAGCAATCATCGGTCCAGTGGGATAACCACTGGAGTGCAATCTAGTTCATAAAACTCCTTAAAAAATAACATGCTTACTTCTATTTCTTTGCCATACTTATGAGATGATTGGTGATGGGGTTAAGCATGTTAGCAAAATACTTCTGTGGATTATTGGTGTTAGTCTCTGTGCATGCATGGAGCTATACGAGTTCTGACGAGAGCCGATTTATTCCGGCTGATTCAGAGCTCTCTTTTATGCTGATTTATCCAGAGCTTACCCAAAGTATTTATCAAGACTCATCTCTTCCTATTCTTTGGGATTCGCCTGAACTTGTTAAGGCGTTTGAATTCCAGTTGTCACTTCTCGAACAAGCGCAAATGGCCCCGCTTTTTGAACGACAACTTAAGCAAATCCGCCACTATCAAACTCGTGGGCAATGGCAAGAGTTGGACATCTTATTAACCGATACCTTTATTTATTACCTAAGCTACGTTGAGAATGCGCCACTTGCCGGTAAAGAGTGGTATTTCTCGGGCAAGCTGCATTCCAAGTTGCCTGCGCCTTCTCCACATATCCTGATGAGATTGAAAAGCAGTGTCACCAACGATTACTTATTAGAAATGGTATTGTCCTATGCGCCGCCTGTTGGGGATTTTGACCAATTCAAGGCGACCTACTCCGTGCTAGAAACTGCGTCTGAACTCAATATAGAGCGATACAGACAGAAAGGGTTGAAACGCTTAGGTGATGATCTTTCAGACAAAACTATTCTTGTTGAGCGCATTGCTTTGGTTGGTGTTGATACCTCGATGATCGCGGTCGATTTCCCTGTATTTGACCAAGATCTGCAAACAGCGATTAAGTCTTTTCAGCGAATGCACGGCCTTACAGACGATGGGATCGTTGGGCCAGATACGATCAAATGGATCAACATGAGCTTTGATGAACGATTGACTTCGCTGGCTCTGAATGCCGAACGCGTTCGTTTGTGGCCAAGAGACAGAGACTCTCTCATCGTGGTCAACGTGCCTAGTTTTGATATGAAGTATTGGGAAGATGGTGAAGAGGTCTTTGAGTCCAAAGTTGTCGTGGGCAGAAAGTCGCGAAAAACACCGCTTTTAGAGATAAACCTAGATTCGGTTATCTTAAATCCTACTTGGAACGTACCATGGAAAATCATGGTCAAAGACATCTTGCCTAAAGTAAAAGCGGATGAAAGCTACCTAGAGACACACAACTTCCAAGTGATTGATGGTTGGCGCACCATGGAAACCGTCGACACCACAGATATCGATTGGCAGACCATCAATTTCAATTCGTTCCCATATCGAATGCGTCAACAGGCAGGCTCACGTAATGCACTAGGTTTGTACAAGTTCAACACACCCAACAAGCGAGCTATCTATCTGCACGATACGCCAAGTAAAGGCCTGTTTAATGATGACTTCCGTGCTTACAGTTCAGGTTGTATACGTGTCGAACATGCAGAGGAATTGGCTGAATTGTTGTTTGCCACCAAGGTAAGGAAAGTACCTAACCAAAGTAACGATCTTGCTCCTAATACTAAGGTTCGCCTCAAGAAGCGAATCCCCGTGCATATCATCTATCAAACCGTGCTGTTTGAAGAAGGGGGCATACAGTATCGTGGTGACATCTACCAATATGATAAAGAGGGTGGTTAACCATCATTGAAGCCAATAAGGGTGATCTTGACCAAAAAATGACAACCAAGCTTCTATTGATAAAATTATAATGTGGATCAATAACTAACCGTACAAAGGTTACAATTACTAACCTTTTGGGCGGTTTTTGTACGTTGACGCAGCAATTTCCATTATGTATCGTGCATTTTTCGTTCGATCTAATTGGTTTTTTTGCTGTATGTCTCAAAGTTTATTTTCACGCCGTCAGTTTCTGACTTACGCTGGTGGTACTGCTGTTGTCGCCTCAATTACTCCTTCTATCGCTTTTGCTTCATACCCTGATCAACCAAGAACGATTAGCATGAACAATCTTCACACAGGTGAACGATTAGAGACCTGTTATTTCGATGGTACTAACTATGTTGGTGATGAAATGGCTCGTCTAAGCAAACTGTGCCGTGATTTCCGTCGTAATGAGATTCATCCAATGGATAAGAACCTGTTTGATCAGATCACTCAGATTCAAAATGTACTGGGTATTCAAAAAGAAGTTCAAATCATCTCTGGTTATCGTTCTCCAGCGACCAATGAAGCATTGCGCTCAAAGTCGAGTGGCGTAGCCAAGAAGAGCTACCACATGTTAGGTAAAGCGATCGATTTCCGTATTGATGGCGTTAACCTAAAAGAATTAAGAGACGTTGCTAAAAGCTTGAATGCGGGTGGTGTCGGTTACTATGCACGTAGCAACTTTATCCATATTGATACAGGTCCAGCACGCAGTTGGTAGTGTTAAGCTGAATTTACGAGCGAATGCTAGGTACTTGTCAAAGTAGACATCCAATGTCATAGTTTGCCCAAATTTCAGTTTGCCCTCTAAGGTTTGTATATGTCTCTTAAGTATCAAGTTGTCCCTGTTACCTCGTTCTCTCAAAACTGCTCAATTGTGTGGTGTGATGAGACAATGGAAGGCATCGTTGTCGATCCGGGCGGTGATGTTCAGCAACTGGCTGCTATCATCGAAGAGTTAGGTGTTAAAGTGGTGAATTTGGTATTGACTCACGGTCACCTAGACCATGTGGGCGGAACAGTACCGCTTGCTGAAATCTTGAACGTGAACATTGTTGGCCCACATAAAGCCGATAACTTTTGGCTTCAAGGTTTAGAGAATCAAAGCCAGATGTTTGGTTTCCCACTGTGCAAAGCTTTTGAACCAAACACATGGTTAGAAGAGGGCGACAAAGTGACTTTTGGTAACCAAGTGATTGATGTGATTCACACGCCGGGTCATACTCCGGGTCACGTCGTGCTATTCAGTGAGCAAGCGCGTATGGCGTTTGTTGGTGATGTTTTATTTAACGGTGCTATTGGTCGCACGGATTTCCCGCAAGGCGACTTCAACACGCTAATTGCTTCAATCAAGACTAAGCTTTGGCCGCTAGGCAGTGATGTAACATTCGTACCGGGTCATGGTCCTGAGTCAACATTTGGCCGTGAGCGCGCATCAAATCCATTCGTTGCCGACGAGATGCCTATATATTAATTAAATCTTTGATTTAATATAAGAACGATTGAAAATGAAGCTTAGCTTTTGTTATGGAAGCTAAGCTTTTTTATTGCGTGTGGTTTTACTTTTAAACCAGTTTAATTTTAATCAGAAAGACGTTCGGCTGCCGCCAAGTAGCGTCGAGCCAGTCCAACAAACTCCTCCCCACTGATATTCAGATCATGGGTTGATATGAAAATGTCATACCCGTGGAAGCCTCTTTGATATTTCATTCTGTTGGCAAGCATCGCCTGTAATCCAGAATAGTCTTTAATCACCGCGTTGTGATTATTTGCTTTATCGGATGAATCCGCATCCATTTGCGTTTGTTGAGCGCTGAAACTCACTTCGTCGGTATTCTTTGATTCTTTATATTGGCTTAATTCCACACACCCGTTTTCGGTACAACGAGTGTGGTAGTGCGATGAGTCTAAAACCATATCTTCAAAGTTCGATTCTTTACCCGCTTGCTTCGCTCCCAAGTACAAAAGTGCTCGTTGGCTGAGCAGTAATTCACAAGTGATTTTAGGGCAAATCGAATCGAGGTAGGGCGAGTAATCTTTAACCTTGATACCAATCCAAGGAAGAGGTTGGTGCCATCCATCTTGCTCATAGGTACAAAGCCCAATCTTTTGGATGTTATTCCATTTTAAAACCCACCCGCCTTTATAAAAATGCTGCTGAAAATGAGTCGGTGTGAGGGTGAACATCACTCTGCTGCGCAACATTAAATAATAGCCAGTTCCTAGTAGGGCAATAATGCAAAAAGCACCCACGATCAGTAACTTTGGGTTGTCACTGTAGAGCGCAACGATCAAGCAAACGAAGCCTAAAATGATGGCGAGAATACGATACGAACGTTTGAATGAAGGCAAAGAGAAATTTGTAAGGTGACGAGTGTCCATAGGCAACACCAAATTTTCATATTTTTGTCTGGATGGATAACCAGTGTATATGACCCTGAATTGATAAGTCGATGATTAAATAATAGACGCTAGTAGACAATATCGGTATTTTTCGTCGACTTTCGACGCTTCACTCTACAAATAGCTCCGGTTTTTTGGTATAAATCGCGCTTCAAATTTTCACCACTGCGAAAAGAGCAGTGAACTGGAGAAATATTCAATGAGACTTGCTCATAAGCGTAAGGTGCAGGCTAAACTGCAGAAACGCACTAAAGCGGCTGTAGTTAAAGCAGTGGCAACGCCGAAAAAAGCGAAGCCTGTCGCAGAGAAAGTTGTAGCAGAAAAAACTGTAGCAGCAAAACCAGCGGTAGAGAAAGCAGTAGCAGCAACTAAAGAAGTTGCAGTAGCACTGACTCCTAAGCAACAACAAGTTCTAGACATCGTTGTTAGCAATGCTGAAGGCATTAACCCTAAAGGTATCGGCCTAGCAGCTGGTCAAGAAGACGCGAAAGCAGCTTCATGGGCAACAGGCGCATTGAAAAAACTTCTTGAAGAAAACCTAGTAGCGAAAGAGCAACTTGCAGGTAACAAGGTTATCTACAAAGCTATGTAATCCCGCGGGATTACATTCGCTTCGTTAAAGTTTTTAAGCCTCGATTATCGAGGCTTTTTTGTATCTGGCGGATCATGTTAATCCCAAAACCAAAACCCCAACCCCAACCCCAACCCCAACCCCCTAAACCCCTAAACCCCTAAACCCCTAAACCCATACTTATATTCAAACCTAGCATTCGAACCTAGCCCAAGAGGCCTTATTTCCAATCGGCTGATCTCTTCCGTTATTCATCTGTCTGTCGCGTGTCCCCTGTTTCGAATCAGTAAGTACCAAAGTAGGGCGTCTGATTCTCTGAAATCTTGATTCTCATGGATTTAATTCATTTAGGTGCGTATTCGATGTGTGGCGAGAATAGAGCTTCCTCACGAAATGGAAATCAATTGTTAATGCAGTTTCACTATAACTACTTAGGTATTTATCAATACTAATTACCCTAATGAATCTCCCAGAGCCTTTAAAATCGACATCGCTAAATTATCTCCTACGTAGTTCTACGTAATCCTTTGGTCTAATACGCAGTTTGTGTGAGTCCGTCGTGCGTGCTCTCCCTGATATCTTGTTGCTACATCACGGTGCACTCTTATGTTGAATCATAAAAAATGCTCATAGAAAGAGTGTTAACCCAACAAAGGACGTGAATATGAGTCTCATTTCTAACTCCCTCACACGAGTTTTTAAAAACGTTGCAGTTACTGCAGCGGCTTGTTTAGCTTTGGTCGCTACTGGTGCAACTGCTGCTGATAAGGTTTATCGCTTGAAGCTTGCTGAAACATGGGGACCAAACTTCCCTGTATTCGGTGACGCGACGAAGAACATGGCTGCGATGGCTGAGAAAATGTCGAACGGTCGACTGCAAATCAGAATCGATTCTGCGAACAAACACAAAGCACCGCTTGGCGTTTTTGACATGGTTAAGTCTGGTCAATACGACATGGGGCACTCAGGCTCTTACTACTGGAAAGGTAAAGTTCCAAACACGCTTTACTTCACTTCTATGCCTTTCGGTATGACGCCTGCTGAACAATATGCGTGGTTCTATCACGGTGGTGGTATGGAGTTGATGGAGCAGGTTTACTCTCCACATAATTTGATGTCGTTCCCAGGTGGTAATACGGATATCCAGATGGGCGGTTGGTTTCAAAAAGAGATCAACAGTGTGGAAGACCTACAAGGTCTGAAAATGCGTATCCCTGGCTTTGCTGGTGAGATTCTAGCGGAGCTAGGCGCTAAACCTACCAATATTGCCCCAGGTGAGCTTTACACGTCTCTAGAGCGTCGCACAATCGATGCACTAGAGTGGGTAGGCCCATCACTTGATCTGCGTATGGGCTTCCACAAGATCGCGCCTTACTACTACACAGGTTGGCATGAGCCGGGTTCAGAGCTTCAATTCCTAGTGAACAAGCGCACATGGAACAAGCTTCCTGAAGACCTACAAGAAATCTTGCGTGTTGCAATGCGTACAGCGGCTTACGACATGTACACACAAGCAACGCACGAAAGTGGAAAGAACTGGGTTTCAATGAAAACAGAATACCCAGACGTACAAGTTAAAGATTTCCCACCAGAGGTTATGTCTGCACTGAAAGAAGCGAACGATCGCCTACTTGCTAAGCACGCTGAGAAAGATGCATTGGCAAAAGAGATTCAAGCTTCACAAGCAAGCTACCTAGAGCAAGTACGTTCATGGACAGATATTTCACATAGAGCTTATTTAAATAGCCAAGCGAAATAATCGACAGTTTTTGAACTGAAGCTAAATGAACCCAAAGCTATTCTTGTTAGGTAACTAAGAGTGACTAAGCGGCGGGTTCATTTTAACCATAATAACTAGGGCGTGTTGACCTTTCGAGCTGATTTTTGCAGCGAGTTGCTGGGTATTTATACAAGGCAGAGGATTTGATGTGTAGCTAGCCTCCATGAGAAGTCGATAACGTAGTAGAAATGGCCAGCAAACGCTGCCCGAAGGGTTCGGCTAAAAGCGTTTTACTCTTTGTTGAGGGGGATTTGCTTAGAATGACTAGGCTACTCCCCCCTCGCCGCGATTAAAACGCTTTTATCTCGAACAAAATTTAACCACGAAAGGTTAACACGCCCTAAGCAGGATAAACCCTGTAATACGCCCAAGAACCCTTTCTACGTCGTGCCTATTGCTAGCTATAAACTGAATCGTTTTTAGTTTGGGTTAGTTGTGCTGCGCGATGTCTTTTCAAATTCCATGGAGTCGGGAATGCGAAGTCTAATTTATATTGAACGCCTGTTTAATCGTATCGGTGATGCACTGGGATGGCTTTCCAGTATGTTGTTTATTCTACTTATCGCTAACGTTGTGTATGACGTTGTCATGAGATATGCCTTCAATGATGTCTCAATCGCTTTCCAAGAGATGGAATGGCACCTTTTCTCAGCCGTTTTTCTATTAGGTGTTCCTTATGCCATCAAGGCAGGTGGTCATGTTCGAGTAGACGTGTTCTATGAACAATTGAGCTTTAAAGCGCAAGCCATTATTGACCTGCTAGGCACACTGATCTTTCTGATGCCTTTCTGTTTGCTGGTTGCTTGGTTTGGTATTGATGTTGCCAAAGAGAGTTATAACCTCGGCGAAACCTCAGGTGACCCGGGTGGCCTGCCATATCGATGGATCATCAAAGCCATGATTCCACTGTCATTTTTCTTGATGGCACTCAGCGGAGTCGGTTTGATCCTGCACTCGTTGAACAAAATTTTTAATCCCCATCTCATCCATGCAAATAACACGCATGCAAACAATATTCATACAAAGAATAAGTAGAGGCTGAACATGATTGGAATAGTAATGTTTTTCGTAGCCTTGTTTGCACTTTTACTAGGCTTCCCGGTGGCGTTTACCTTTGGTGGTATCGCGCTAATCTTTGGTGTTTGGGCGGAAGGCATCGAAATGTTTGCCTTCATGCCATATCGAATTCAATCAATCATGGAAAATACGGTGCTGATGGCCGTTCCATTGTTTGTTTTCATGGGACTTGTTCTACAAAAGACTAAGCTTGCTGAGCAGTTACTTGAGTCTATGGGACGACTGTTTGGTGGTGTACGAGGTGGTATCGCAATCTCGACAGTTCTCGTAGGTTCACTGCTTGCAGCTTCAACCGGTGTGGTAGGCGCTTCTGTGGTTGCAATGGGGCTTATCTCGTTGCCCGTCATGCTCAAGTACAACTACGACAAAGGCTTAGCCTGCGGCACCATCTGTGCGTCTGGTACGTTAGGGCAAATCATTCCGCCATCCATCGTCTTGATTCTATTGGGGGACGTATTGGGTGTTCCGGTAGGCGACTTGTTCCAAGCCGCGATTTGGCCGGGCGTGATGTTAGTGGGGGCTTATATCGTTTATATCTTAATATACGCGAAGCTTAACCCTGAAGCCGCTCAACCAATTGAGCGTGATGATTCCATCAGCCGTAAACAAGAAGTCATCAACGCATTGAAAGCAATCATACCGCCACTCGCGCTGATTATTGTCGTATTGGGGTCTATCTTTGCGGGTGTTGCTACGCCGACAGAGTCTGCTGCTCTGGGTGGTGCGGGTGCGATGGTACTCGCTTTACTCTACGGTCAGTTCAGTTGGTCGATGGTGTATGACGCCTCTAAAGAGACGGTGAAAGTAACGGCAATGGTATTTGCTATCTTGTTGGGTGCAACGGCATTCTCAATGGCGTTTACTTATACTGGCGGTGACTATCTGGTTGAAGAGTGGATGTTGCAGTTACCGGGTGAGAAATGGGGTTTCTTGATCATTACCATGTTGGTGATTTTGATTCTGGGTTTCTTCATCGACTTCGTAGAAATCTGTTTCATCATTGTGCCGATTATTGCGCCTGTTGCTGAGCTGATGGGAATCAACATGACTTGGTTCGCAATCCTTATCGCGATGAACCTTCAAACCTCATTCTTGACGCCACCGTTTGGCTTCAGTTTGTTCTATCTAAAAGGGGTGGCACCAAAAGGTGTGACTACCAAGGATATCTACCGAGGCGTGATGCCTTTCATTTTGATTCAAATCCTCGTACTTGGATCACTTCTCGCTTTCCCATCTTTCTATGGAATGTGAGTGAAGCCTAGAATGTGAATGATATGTTTCAACGGCTATCCATAAATTGATAAAGTAAAACGGCTTATTGATGTTCAATAAGCCGTTTTTTGTGAGGAAAAGGAATGCCTCTAAAAGTTAAGTTGATTTTGCTGACGCTACTCCCGTTGCTGATTGTAACGGCGAGCATTAGTTGGATCTCGTTACACCAAACTAAGACGTTGGGTGAGAAAGAGGTCGAAATCTTCCGAGACAGCTTAATTAAGTCGCGTGAAAACGCCCTCAAAGACACTGTTGATCTCGCATTTGATGCCATCGAACATATCTACAATGATCCCGATATCCAAGAAGCACAAGCCAAAAGAGAAGTTCGAACCATATTGTCTAAACTAAGGTATGGCTCTGACGGTTACTTCTTTGCGTATGATCGCCACGGAACCAATTTGGTTCATCCAATCCAGCCAGAGTTGATAGGGCAAAACTTACTTCAACTGCAAGATGAAGATGGCGACTTTCTGATAGAAGCCTTGTTAAGAGAAGCACAAACAGGCGGAGGATTTCACCAATATTTGTGGCAAAAACCTTCGACAGGTGAGGTGGTATCGAAGCTGAGTTACGCCGCTTGGTTAGAGCGCTGGGACTGGATGATTGGCACCGGCTTGTATATTGAGGATGTGCATCAAGAAGTGGCCTCGATGCAGGCCGCAATTAACAAGAATATTGAAACCACGTTCTTTTCGATTGTGGTGATTCTGAGTGTGACGGTCGCGGTCATCATTGTACTGACCTTGGCCATTAACATGCATGAACATCGGATAGCGGATAACAACTTGAAGGAACTAGCTCATAAGACGGTGATGTTTCAAGAGGACGAAAAGAAGCATCTAGCGCGTGAGTTGCATGATGGTATTAACCAGTTATTAGTGTCGAGTCGCTGTCACTTAGAACTGCTCGGTAATAAGCTACAAAGCGAAGACCTTAAAGCACATTTGAATAAGTCGCAGCATTCACTCATGCGAGCAATCGAAGAGGTGAGGCATATCTCGCATCAACTTCGTCCAAGTTCATTGGATGATATCGGCTTAGAAGCGGCGTTGTCTTCGCTGTTATTAGATTTTCAGGCGCACTCGAGCATTGAAGTGGAAACCTTGTTTAATACGCAGCCGGGAAAGTTGAAATCAGAAGCTGCGACGACTTTATATCGAGTGGCGCAAGAGTCACTGAATAATATAGAGAAACACGCACAAGCGACCAAAGTAACGGTTATCGCACAGCAAATTGGAAATGTGTTGCAGTTGCTCATCCAAGACGATGGAGTCGGTTTCAATACCTATAAAGCAATGGAAAAGCGAGGTATTGGGTTACGTAACATGAGAGAACGGGTGGAGTTCATCGGTGGTGACTTTGAATTGATGAGTGAGGTTGGCTTTGGAACGGAAATTACAGTGTTACTGACACTAGAGGGATTAGTGAATGAGTGAAGTTATTCGAGTTGTGATTGCAGATGATCACCAAGTGGTACTGGATGGCTTTATGGCGAGATTAGAACTCGAGCCTGATATTAGCGTGATAGGTACAGCCAGCAATGGATTAGAAGCCGTTGAAATGGTTAAAGACCTGCGCCCTGATGTAGTGTTGATGGATATCAGCATGCCTATCATGAATGGTATTGATGCCACTCACCTGATTAAAGAGGAAGATCCTCAAGCTAAGGTGCTGATGCTGACCATGCATAACAACCGTGAATACATCATGAAGGTGATGCAATCGGGTGCTGTCGGCTATATGTTGAAAGAAATTTCGGCTGAAAAAATGGTGCAGGCAATCAAGACGGTCAATCAAGGCTCGACCTATTTCTGTGAAAAAGTGACTCAGAACTTGTTTACTCAGCCTATTACTCCCACACAATCTGTGAAGAACCCATTGAGTCGGCGTGAGGAAGCCGTGTTGAAATTAGTGGCTAAAGGGGAGAGCAGTAAAGAGATCGCAAAGGGATTAAATATCAGTTACCGAACGGTTGAAACCCATAGACAAAATATCAAGCATAAGCTCGACATTCACTCTACGGCAGAGCTTGCCAAGTATGCTGTTAGCTCTGGGCTTGTTGAGTGATGTTACGCTAAATTACAGTGAATGTGTAATTTAATTACCAAATGTGCCGTTTACACCCGTTTTTTGATGGTTTTTTTAGTATTTTTGCGACGAGTTGTTATTCTTCCTTTCGAAATTTAAGTGCCAAATGCAATGTTGCAAATTGTGCGCTACTAATTAGAGAGGATGCATGGAGCCTGTAAAGGATAGGTATAGTATTGATAATACTGATTATACCGTAGGACAAGATAATGTTCAGAAATGGGGTTTTGATGTTCATAACCCTGTATTTGGAATCAGCGCTGGGGCGATAATTGCTTTCCTGATTGCGCTTTTGGTTGCAGAACCTGAAACAGCTAAAGCGGCACTTGATGGCGTTAAGTGGAAAGTCATCGGTAACTTCGATGGTTTCTTTATGTGGGCTGCGAACCTTTTCGTATTTTTCTGTTTTGTCCTCATTATCTCCCCTTACGGAAAGATACGTATAGGTGGCGATGATGCTAAAGCAGAGCACTCTAATCTATCATGGATGTCGATGCTATTTGCTGCAGGTATGGGTATTGGCCTCATGTTCTGGGGTGTGGCAGAGCCCGTTGCTTACTTTACCGGTTGGTATGAAACACCGCTCGGTGTTGAAGCGTATTCTCCTGAAGCGGCTAAGTTGGCACTCGGTGCAACCATCTACAACTGGGGCTTGCACGGTTGGGCAATCTACGCCGTTGTTGCTTTGTCTCTTGCCTTCTTTACTTTCAATAAAGGCTTACCGCTTTCTATTCGCTCAATCTTTTACCCGCTGCTCGGTGACAGAACTTGGGGGTGGTTTGGTCATATCGTTGACATTGTCGCAGTACTTGCAACATTGTTTGGCCTTGCAACATCACTTGGCCTAGGTGCACAGCAAGCCGCAAGCGGTATTAACCATGTATTTGGTACCGATGGCGGTATTGGTATGCAGCTTATTGTGATTGCAGTGGTAACACTGTTGGCAACAATGTCGGTGATTCGCGGTATTAACGGTGGTGTTAAGGTTCTCAGCAACGTCAACATGGTTGTTGCATTAGGCTTGCTGATCTTCGTAACTATCGCGGGTGGCATGGCGGGTATTAAGGCGATACCAACCGCGCTAATGGGCTACATTGAGAACTTTATTCCTCTTAGCAACCCTCATGGTCGTGATGATGAAACATGGATGCAAGGTTGGACGGTATTTTACTGGGCTTGGTGGATTTCATGGTCACCATTCGTAGGCATGTTCATCGCTCGTATCTCTAAAGGTCGTACAATTCGTGAATTCATCGTTGCAGTCTTATTTATCCCGACGTCTGTCATTATCATTTGGATGGCTATTTTCGGTGGTATTGCGATTGACCAGGTGGCGAATAAAGTGGGTGAGATTGGTATAAATGGTCTGCAAGATATTACACTTTCTCTATTCCATACTTACGATGCGTTGCCAATGAGCTCAGTGCTTTCAGTGGTATCGATTGGTTTGATTATGGTGTTCTTCATCACTTCATCAGACTCAGGTTCATTGGTTATTGATAGCATTACTTCTGGCGGAAAAGTCGATGCACCTGTTCCACAGCGTGTATTTTGGGCATTGATGGGCGGCGCGATTGCGACGGTCCTACTGTGGGTTGGTGGTACTGAATCTATTCAGGCATTACAAGCTGGAACAGTCTCAATGGCATTACCATTTGCCTTCATATTATTGCTTATGTGCCTAAGTTTGTTTCTTGGTTTACGTACAGAGAATCAATTGGTTAAGCAGCAAAGTGCTTTGAGCTAAAAGTATTTTTTCAAATAGAGGTCGACTTAGTCGGCCTTTTTTTCGCCGCAAACATAAGTGATTACCTATATTTTGTTTGAAAATCCATCGAACTGATTCTAGTTTACTGAAAACAATAAGTTAACCTGCTAAACTTCAGACATCCAAGTATTTGAATTATTGTGACAACAGCTTGTACTACTTGGATCATATGTTCGAGTTTGTGATTCAGTCACAGGAAAGTAAGGGATATGAGGTCAACTGACCTTATAAGTATTCCGTAGAGAGGAATAATGACTAAAGGTATAGATAAATACAGTATCGACAGTACGGATTACACTGTTGGTCAAGATAACGTCCAAAAATGGGGTTTTGACGTTCATAACCCAGTGTTTGGTATCAGTGCGGGACTCATCACTTTGTTCTTGATCGGTGTGCTGCTTACAGATACCGCTTCAGCGAAGTCAGCATTGGATGGTGTTAAATGGCAAATTATCAATTCATTTGATTGGTTGTTCATTTGGTCCGGTAATATTTTCGTTATTTTTTGCTTAGGCTTGATTGTTTCTCCGTTTGGTAAAATCCGCCTTGGTGGTGTTGATGCAACGGCAGATTACTCATTCATGTCTTGGTTATCGATGCTGTTTGCTGCAGGTATGGGTATTGGCTTGATGTTCTGGAGTGTTGCAGAACCTGCGGCTTACTACACAGGTTGGTATGAAACGCCACTTGGCGTAGAGGCAAATACACCAGAAGCTGCAAAACTAGCACTCGGTGCAACCATGTATCACTGGGGGCTTCACCCTTGGGCTATTTATGGTGTTGTGGCGCTTTCACTGGCTTTCTTCTCTTACAACAAGGGATTACCGCTTTCAATTCGTTCTATCTTCTACCCAATTTTAGGTGATAGAGCGTGGGGCTGGGCTGGTCACATCGTTGATATTCTTGCTGTACTTGCAACCCTGTTTGGTTTGGCGACATCGCTTGGCCTTGGTGCGCAGCAAGCCGCAAGTGGTATTCAGCATGTATTCGGCATTGAGGCAGGCTTAGGGTTACAAGTCATTGTTATTACCGTAGTAACTTTGCTAGCGGTCGTATCCGTACTTCGTGGTATTGATGGTGGCGTTAAAGTTATCAGTAACATCAACATGTTGGTTGCTTTCCTACTGCTTATCCTAGTAGCTCTAATCGGCTACGCAGTGACTCTAGGTTCAATCCCTACAACATTGATGGCATACATCGAGAACATCATTCCGTTGAGCAACCCTCACGGTCGTGAAGATGAAGCTTGGTTACATGGTTGGACTGTATTCTACTGGGCCTGGTGGATCTCATGGTCTCCATTTGTCGGTATGTTTATCGCGCGTGTTTCTAAAGGTCGTACTGTTCGTGAGTTCATTACAGCGGTACTGATTGTTCCAACGACAGTGACTATCATTTGGATGTCAGTGTTCGGTGGTATGGCAATTGATCAAATCGTGAATAAGGTTGGTACCCTAGGTCAAAATGGCTTAACTGATGTATCACTGGCAATGTTCCAAATGTTTGATGTATTGCCGTTTGGTACTCTGCTTTCAATCATTGCGGTTGTATTGGTTCTCGTATTCTTTATTACATCGTCTGACTCGGGCTCTTTAGTCATCGACAGTATTACCGCTGGTGGTAAAGTTGATACGCCAGTGCCTCAACGCGTATTCTGGGCGTTCCTTGAAGGTGCGATTGCAGTAGCTCTATTGTGGGTTGGCGGTACTGAAGCCGTTCAAGCTCTGCAAGCGGGTGCAATCTCAACAGCATTGCCATTCACCATCATTCTATTGTTGATGTGTGTGAGCCTACTAATGGGTATGCGAACAGAGAAAAGATAGACTACCTACTATTCGATTTTTCATCTTTTTGATGTCGAATACAAAGTAAAACAAAAGGCAGAAGAGGAAACTCTCCTGCCTTTTTTTATCCATTTTACAGCCTGTAAAACTGTATATATCGTAGAAATCGTCGTTGAAATGGCGCCTTGAATTTGGCGAAAAGCCAAGTAATTGGCGAAAGCTAAGTTTTTGGTTTTATTGCAAATATAATGTGATGTAAAACTGTGAAATAGCTCGAATCGTTTGCTTAAATTGGGTAGTATTCGCTAGATTATCCACTACTCGTGAAACTTTGACATGAAACTAACACTTAAGCAGAAGTTAATAGGTGCTAGCCTATCTGCTGTTGTCGTTATGGCAACAGCGTTAACTTGGTTATCAGCAAACCAATTATTTGAACAGACTCGTAACGGCGTATACCTGCGAGCTGAAAGCGTATCAGAAGCAGCATCTGAAGGTATTAAAAACTGGATTGATATCCGCACCGATATCGCATCAGCATTTAATGACTTTTCACGAGAGGATGATGTTGTTCCTTTCCTTAAGCAAGCTCGTGTAGCGGGTGGCTTTGACGATATCTTTTTAGGTACTCCAGAAGGCGGAATGTACCGTTCACATCCTGAACGTAATCGCGCCGGTTACGATCCTCGTCAACGCCCTTGGTACCAGGAAGCAAACGCAGCCGGTAAGCAAATTATTACAACCGCTTATCAAGATGCGATTACCCAAGCGCTTCTAGTTACGATTGCTGAACCTGTTCGTCATAACGGTAAGCTTGTTGGTGTTGTTGGTGCGGATGTACTTATTGATCAACTAGTCAACGATGTTATCAGCTTAGATGTTGGTGACAACGCTTACGCAATGCTCATTGATGCCTCTGACGGCACATTCCTAGCACACCCAGACTCAGCACTGAGCCTTAAGCCTGTAAGCCAGCTTTCAAACGACATTTCTATGCCTATCATCGAAAACGCAGTGCGTACGGGTAGCATCGAGATCATCAAAGAGCGCGGTGCTGAGAAGCTTCTTTACTTCACTAATGTGCCTAATACGAACTGGATTTTTGCAGTTCAGATGGACAAAGCAACTGAAGAAGCGAATCACTCAACACTACTTACTCAGTTGATCACAACGGCGGTCATTATTACGTTAATCGTAATCGTATTAGTGTCCTGGTTAGTGAGCTTCCTATTCCGTGATTTGAACCGTGTTTCAGCGGCACTTGAAGAAATTGCTTCAGGTGAGGGCGACCTTACACAACGTCTTGAGCCTAAGAGCGATGACGAAATTGGTAAGCTTGCTGAAAACTTCAACCGTTTTGTAGGCAACATGCACACCATGGTGATCAAGCTAAGCGAAGTATCTGCTGCGCTAGGTAACCAAGCACGTCAAACGGCTTCTCAAGCTGAAGAGCGTAGTGCTCGCATTCAGATGCAACAAGACGAAATCAATATGGTAGCAACAGCCGTGAACGAAATGGCTGCAGCAACACAAGAGATTGCGGGTAATGCTGATCAAACTGCACAGAATTCATCTGAAGCTGTTGGCGCGTGTGAGCACGGTACGGGTCAAGTTACACAGACTCAAAGCTCAATCCAAAACCTTGCACAAGAAGTTCAAGTTGCAACGAACGTGATTCTTGAGCTTGAAGAGCACGGCAATAGCATCAACGCTATCTTGTCCAATATCCAAGGCATTGCTGAACAAACTAACTTACTTGCACTTAACGCAGCGATTGAAGCTGCCCGTGCTGGCGAACAAGGTCGCGGTTTTGCGGTTGTTGCTGATGAAGTGAGAGTTTTGAGCCAACGTACACACGGTTCAACTCAAGAAATTCAACAAACGATTGAATTACTGCAAGGTACAACGGGCAAAGCGGTAAGTATCATGAACGATAGCCGAACGCTTGCTGAAACCAGTGTTGATGACTCAAACTCAGCGGCCGCTAGCTTAACGCAAATTCATGCTGCTGTTGAACGTATCAGTGATATGGCGACTCAAATCGCTTCTGCTGCAGAAGAGCAAGCGTCAGTAACGTCTGAGATTACTCGTAACACTGAAGGAATCCGTGACGTATCTAACGAGCTAGCAGGTGAAGCGCACCAAGCTGCAGAACAAGCTGCTCAGCTTTCTGAACTGTCTAATGAACTAGAAAATGAAATCAGCCGTTTTAAGCTGTAATTATAGATAGATAGATAGATAGATAGATAGATAGATAGATAGAAGCCCCAACTTAGGTTGGGGCTTTTTTATGTTCGCTTTTTAGAAGAAGCAAAATGTCGTGATCTAATCATGCTGGGCTATTGTTTATTGAAGGTTAAACAGCCCGAGCGTGACACCGAATATGTTTTATTATGGCCTCTAAGCCTTGACTCCGACTGGCGCTAAGCTGAGATTTTAGGTCTAGCTGGCGGAACCAGTCTTTAATATCGAATTCTAGAACGCTCGCGGGTTGTTGGTTGTTATAGGCGATCAACACCAACGCCAACAAACCTTTAACTAATGAAGAATCGCTGGTCGCTTGTATCGACATTTTATTCTGTTGACCGATGGAAAGATCTAGCCATACATTACTTTGGCAGCCTGCGATAAGATGTGTTTTATTCATCTTTGTCACAGGGAAGGGCTCTAATCGGTCCCCCAATTCTATCAAATACATGTAACGTTGTTCCCAGTCAGCGCATCGCTCGAAGTTTTTCTGGAGCTTTTCAGGGGACATAAGCTACCTTAACAGTTGGTGGATTCGTTTTAGTGATTGGCACAAGGCGTCTATGTCTTTGGGCCTTGTGTACATGCCAATCGATGCGCGACACAGCGAGTTTTGACCGAGTCGTTTTATAAGGGGCATTGCGCAGAGATGTCCGGTACGAATCGCAATACCATACCTATCTAAGAATGAACCGACATCAAAAGAGTGTTGGTTTTTCATATTAAAGGCCAAAACGCCGGTGCGGTTATCATCGTCGCCATAGAGCTCTATTGCTGGTACCTGTCTAATGCTCTCCACCAAATAATTCATTATGTTTTTTTCATAGCCAGAGATCTCTTTGAAGCCGATAGCTTCAATGTAGTCTAGAGCGGCGCCTAAACCTAAAATGCCGGCAATATTCGGAGTACCTGCTTCGAACTTCCATGGCGCTTGGCCAAACGAGGTTCCCAAAGGCAGGGTCACTTGATCGATCATGGCTCCGCCGCCTTCCCATGGCACCATGTTGTCGAGGTGTATTTTTTTGCATAAAGCACGCCGATGCCTGTCGGGCCATACAATTTGTGCCCAGAGAAGGCGTAGAAATCACAATCGAGGTCCGTCACATTGACTTTATGGTGCATGACAGCTTGAGCCCCGTCGACTAACACGGGGACTTTTGCTTTATGTGCAGCTTTGACTATCGTTTTAATTGGGTTTACGCGGCCTAGAACATTCGATACGTGGCTAATCGCCAGCAGTTTTGTCTTTGTATTCATTAACGAGACAAGGTCGTTGAGATTCAAATAGCCATTTTTTGCCATTGGCCAAACACGAATGTTGACATTATAAATTTCAGAAAGCATCTGCCAAGGAACAAGGTTAGCGTGATGCTCCATTTCCGTCACGATGATTTCGTCACCCGCTTTTAACCTAGGGCGTAAATAGCTATTCGCAACGAGATTGATGGCCTCTGTCGTCCCTTTTGTGAAAACAATACTTTCTCGGGATTTAGCTGAAATGAACTGCGCAAGTTTTTCTCTCACTTGTTCCATTTCTTCGGTTGCTTTAGAGCTTAGGTAATGGACACCTCGATGAACACTCGCATAATCATGTTGATAAAACTGAGTCATGCGGTCGATAACGATTTGAGGGGTTTGGGCCGTCGCAGCACTGTCTAAATAGACCAAAGGCTTGTCGTAAACTTGAGTTCTTAGAGCTGGGAAGTCGTTAAACCAAGGGCTTGTCTTTTCGCTCGAATCAATCATTAGGACATCCTTTATTGAGTGACGCATTGATTTTATCTATCGCAGATTGTCTTAGGGCGGGGTGTTTAATTCTCTCGGTAACGCCAATGACAAACGCAGAGGTAATCATGTGTTCGGCTCGTTCTTTTGGTATACCTCTAGAGCGTAAGTAGTTGATTTGGTTTGGGTCGATTTGCCCTGTTGTTGCACCATGGCTGCATTTAACATCATCGGCATAAATCTCTAATTGAGGTTTAGAGTTAACTTGGGCGTCATCGCCTAGAATCAGACTGTGGGTGTCCATTTGCCCGTCTGTTTTTTGCGCGGTAGGGTCAACATAGATCATGCCGTCGAAAACAGACTTAGATTGGTTTCGAGCGATGGTTTTATGATTTTGTTCACTTTGGCAGTGGGGAGAGTTGTGTTTCAAATAGGTGCGAGTATCAAAAACTGCCTCACCTTGAGGTAGGGAAATACTGTCCATAGCGACAAAACCTTGTTCGCCAGTCAGTTCTGAACTTACTTGATGTCGTATCAATTGGCCGGAGTAGAGCAAGCAACAAGAGTAGGCGCTAGCATGCGCATTAACTATCAAATCGTTGTGACCGAAGTGATGTTGACTTAAGGCCTCTTCGACAATTTTAGTGTGATGATAGTGAGCACCACAACCAACGTGTTGTGTTAAGCGAGATAATGTTACGCCTCCACCACTACCTTGTGAAACATGGTGTTCGATGACGGTGACTTCCGCATGAGCTGCGACTTCAATATGGCTTCTGTAGCTTGATACATCACCTTGTTTTTCGGAATTGATATGCAGAAGATAAATAGGTTTCGATACCTGCGTATTCGCTTCGACCTCGATTAATACGCCACTTGAAGCGGTAGCATCAGTAATATAGGTAAAAGCGTCTGGCTTTATTGAACGAGATAGCTCATCGATTTCAATTGGAGAGAGCGCGCAGATGGGAGTCACTCGAACTTTTGGAATCCAGTCGGAGTATCGAGCTAAAAAGAAGCCGTCGACGAAGACTAATCGATAAGCATCAATGTCTAAACTGAATTTGTTGTATGGCGTGTTAGCTGTCGACTGCTGTGGTGCGCTGCTTAGCTCTAGTTCGTTTAATCGGTCAAGAGGCGTGTATTTCCAGTCCTCATGTTGAGGGGACGGTAACTCAACCCCAAGCAATTTAGACCATTGTTTTTTTTGCCACTCATGCGGTCGAACAAGGGTTTCAAATGAATCAAGCAATGAATGTTTATTGTTCATCAATGATCCACCCATAGCCTTTCTCTTCTAATTCTTGAGCTAACGTGTGGTCACCAGATTTTACAATCTTTCCTTGGTACAACACGTGCACGAAATCTGGTTTGATGTAATTGAGGATACGTTGATAGTGCGTGACCAAAATGAAAGCTCGTTGCTCATTCTGCAGCGCGTTTACACCTTCAGAGACGGCTTTAAGGGCATCAATATCTAGACCTGAGTCGGTCTCGTCTAGTATACAAAGATCAGGTGAGAGCACCGCCATTTGTAGAATGTCATTGCGCTTTTTCTCTCCACCAGAGAATCCCTCATTGACAGAGCGTTGGAGTAAATTTGCCGGCATCTTCAACAATTGCGCTTTTTCTTCCAATAGATCTTCAAAGTCAAAACGATCGATTGGTTCTAAGCCTCGATATTCACGAACCTCGTTGAGAGCTGTATTTAGAAAGAGTTTGTTACTGACACCTGGAATTTCGACAGGGCACTGAAAGGCTAAAAATACCCCTTCACCGGCTCTTTCCTCTGGATCTAGCTCTGTAAGATCTTGACCTTTGAAAACAATCTCACCACTGACGACCTCGTAATCATCCTTGCCTGCCAGTGTGGCGGATAGGGTACTTTTTCCCGACCCATTCGGTCCCATAATTGCGTGAACTTCACCAGGTTTAACAGTTAGGTTAATACCTTTTAGGATAGTATTTTCTTCAACGCTGACATGTAAATTTTTAATTTCTAACATTTTATCCCACACTATGCTCGAGGCTGATTGATAGAAGTTTTTGCGCTTCAACAGCGAATTCGAGTGGTAATTCTGAAAATACGTCTTTACAAAAACCATTGACGATCATGGATATGGCGTTGTCTTCACTGATCCCTCTTTGGGTGCAGTAAAACAGTTGATCTTGGCCAATTCGAGAGGTCGTCGCTTCGTGTTCAACGTGAGCAGACGGGTTTTTGACTTCGATATAAGGAAAAGTGTGAGCCCCACATTCGGCGCCGATTAACATTGAATCGCACTGAGTGAAGTTTCTCGCACCTTCTGCGTTGGGGGTGACTTTAACCAGCCCTCGGTAACTGTTCTGGCTTTTGCCTGCTGAAATCCCTTTTGAAATGATGGTAGAGCGAGAGTGTTTTCCTATATGAACCATCTTAGTGCCGGTATCGGCTTGTTGAACGCCATTCGTTAAAGCGACGGAGAAAAACTCACCGACAGAGTAGTCTCCTTTGAGAATCACGCTTGGGTACTTCCACGTTATCGCAGAGCCTGTTTCTGATTGAGTCCAAGACATTTTGCTGTACTCGCCTTCGCAAACCGCACGTTTGGTTACGAAGTTGAGTATGCCGCCTTGTGAATCCTCTGCTCCTGAGAACCAGTTTTGCACAGTGGAATATTTAACTTCAGCACGCTTGTGAATGATGACTTCTACGACGGCGGCGTGAAGCTGATAGGTATCTCTCATCGGGGCAGAGCAACCTTCGATGTAGCTGACGTATGAGTCCTCATCAGCCACTAAAATTGTTCTTTCAAACTGGCCTGTTTTTGCTTGGTTTATTCGAAAGTAGGTAGAGAGTTCTCTTGGGCATCTCACACCTTTAGGGATGTAAACAAAAGTGCCGTCAGAGGCAACAGAGGCATTCAAAGCCGCAAAGAAGTTATCTTCAGGTGGAACAACGGTGCCTAGGTATTGCTGCACGAGTTCAGGGTATTCTTGGATAGCTTCGCTGAATGAACAGAAGATGATTCCGAGTTCTTTCAGTTCGTTTTGATAGGTAGTGGTGACGGAAACTGAATCGAAGATTGCATCAACAGCAATTTCTGAACCTTCTCTAACTGGAATCCCCAGTGTTTCAAAGGCTGTCTCGACTTCTTCGGTTAAAAATTCATTCGAGCCATCATCACTATCTTTGTCACAACTATCTTTGTCGCAGCTAGAGCAACTTGGGGCGGAGTAGTAACTGTAATCTTGGTAATTTAGGTCTGGATAATCGGCTTTTAACCAATGCGGTTCCTCCATCGTTCGCCATTTACGGAATGCTTTGAGACGAAACTCCAACATCCATTCGGGTTCGTTACGTTTTGCGGAGATTGCTCGAACGACTTGTTCGTTGATTCCCTTCGACAAAGTATCTGAAGATAACTCAGTGTAGAAACCTTCACGATAGTGACTGCTCTGCAGTAACTCTGTAACTTCAGACTGCGTTTCTAATGCGCACATGGTTAAACTCCAAAACTCTCGCCACATCCACAAAGGTTCTTCACTTTGGGATTATTGTATACAAAATTACTGTTTAAACCCTGACGCACAAAGTCGATCTCTGTGCCATCGATCATAGGTAGGGCTTTGAGTGCAATATAGAAAATGACGTCATGTGATTCGTACTTGATGTCGTCATCGGATGGCGAATCGATCAGCGCCACTTCATATGCAAACCCCGTACAGCCAGAGGACTTAACCGTGAGGTGGAAGTGCTTTTGCCCATGTGATAACTGGGAAATTCTGTTTGCGGCACTTTCACTTAACGTAACGCCTTGCCACTCCATATCATGTATGGATATGTCATTAGAACCGGAACTCGAAATACTCACCTTACTGCTCCATATTTGACTGGTGACAATAGATGATATTGATTATCATTTGCATATCAGCCATGTATTGTCTATGGCCTTTAGGTCGGGGATCAATATGTTGACAAAACATAAATCCCAAATACTATATGTGCCATTATTTATTAATAATGATTATCATTAAGATTTAATTGAGGTTGTATAATATGGATGTCATCGTTTATTCCAAGCCACAGTGTGTGCAATGCACAGCAACGGTTAAGGCGTTACAGAGCAAAGGTATTGAGCATACAGTTGTTGATTTAACGTGCGACGAAATCGCAATGGAAAGAGTTCAATCAATGGGTTATCGACAAGCTCCCGTGGTTGTCGCCAATGACCGCCATTGGTCCGGTTTTAGACCTGACATGATCAGCGCGTTGGGTTAATGATTGTTTATTATTCTAGCGCTTCAGGGAATACGAAGCGGTTTGTCGAACAGCTAGGATTACCTGCGATCAGGCTTCCTACTGAGGCCAATGAAAGGGCGCTAGAGATTGAGCAACCATTCGTACTCATATGCCCGACTTATGCCGATGGTGAGGGGCGAGGAGCTGTGCCTAACTCTGTTATAAGTCTATTGAATAACCCGAATAATCGAGCATTGATTAAAGGTGTGATTGCTTCGGGAAATCGAAACTTTGGAGCTCTTTTTGCTCGCGGAGGTGCCATTGTCGCTGAAAAATGCAATGTACCGCTGTTGTATCGTTTCGAACTATCTGGAACCCAGAGCGATATTGATATCGTGACAAATGGGTTAGAACAATTTTGGAAACATCATGGATAACCACTTTGAGAACGAGTCCCTTGACTACCATGCTTTAAACGCAATGTTGAATCTACTTGATGAACAAGGGACGATTCGGTTTGAGGCAGATAAGCAAGCGGCTCGACAGTTTTTCTTACAACACGTTAATCAAAATACCGTTTTCTTTCATAATTTAGACGAGAAGATCGACTATTTGCTCAGAGAGGGATATTACGAGGCTCAAGTTATTGAGCAATATGATCGCAGTTTTCTTCATCAAATCTGGGCAAACGCCTATCAAGCCAAATTTCGATTCCGCACGTTCTTAGGTGCTTATAAGTTTTTTACTTCCTATGCACTGAAAACTCGTGATGGTAAGCGATATTTAGAAAGGTTCGAAGACCGAGTGGTTATGACTGCACTGTTACTGGCTCGTGGTGACTATGAATTTGCACTGGCACTAATGGAAGAAATCATTCATCAACGCTTTCAACCGGCTACGCCCACTTTTATTAACTCCGGTAAAAAGAGCCGTGGTGAATTGATCTCCTGCTTTTTGTTGAGAATCGAAGACAATATGGAGAGCATCGGTCGTGCGATTAACTCATCGTTGCAACTCTCACGTCGTGGCGGTGGTGTTGCTTTACTTCTGACGAACTTAAGAGAGCAAGGTGCGCCCATTAAGGGGATCTTAAATCAAAGTTCAGGTGTCGTCCCTGTGATGAAATTGCTTGAAGACAGTTTCTCGTATGCTAACCAATTGGGGTCTAGGCAAGGCGCGGGTGCTGTCTATCTCAATGTTCACCATCCAGACATCATGCAATTTCTTGATACAAAAAGAGAAAATGCCGATGAAAAAATCAGAATTAAGACCTTGAGCCTTGGTGTTGTCATTCCCGATATTACTCTGGAATTAGCCAAGCAAAACAAAGATATGTACTTGTTTTCTCCTCATGATGTTGAGCGAGTGTATGGCGTACCTTTCTCTGAAATTAGCGTGACGGAGAAGTACCATGAAATGGTGGACGACCCGAGGATCCGCAAAGGGAAAATGAGTGCAAGAGGCCTTTTCCAAACGCTTGCCGAGATCCAATTTGAGTCGGGCTATCCATACATTATGTTTGAAGATACGGTTAATCAGGCTAACCCCATTCAGGGGCGTGTAAATATGTCTAACTTGTGTTCGGAAATATTACAGGTTAACGAGGCGTCAAATTATGATGATGACTTGAACTATAGTCATATCGGGCGAGATATTTCGTGCAATTTAGGCTCGATCAACATTGCCAAAGCCTTGGATGGAGGTCGACTATCTCAAACCGTTGACACCGCAATTCGAGCATTAAATGCAGTGTCAGAGATGAGCGCAATCAACAGTGTTCCTTCGATAAGAAAGGGCAACGATGAAAGTCACGCTATTGGTTTAGGTCAGATGAACTTGCATGGTTTTTTGGCTAGAGAACGCATTCACTATGATTCACCAGAGGCCATTGATTTCACCAGCAGTTATTTTGCCTGTGTTTTATATCACTGTCTCGTGGCTTCCAATAAGTTGGCACAAGAGAAAAAGAGTACGTTCAAAGGGTTCGAAGATTCTAGTTACAGTGATGGGTCTTTCTTCGACAAATATTTGCAGCAGGATTTCTCGCCAAAATTGGACGTGGTCCAAGATCTCTTTAGCCGTTTAGATATACGAATACCCACCGTGTCTGAGTGGAACGAATTGAAACAACTCGTCATGAGCTCAGGGCTATACAACCGATACTTACAGGCCATTCCTCCTACAGGCTCAATTAGCTATATCAACGACTCTACCGCTTCTATTCATCCCGTTACCGCTAAAGTGGAGATAAGAAAAGAGGGTAAAATTGGGCGAGTTTACTTCCCTGCGCCGTATTTGAATAACTCCAATTTAGAGTACTTCCGTGATGCCTTTTCTATAGGCCCTAAGGCAATAATCGATGTCTATGCAGCGGCCACCGAACATGTTGATCAAGGCCTTTCATTAACTTTGTTTTTTGACGATGAGGTAACGACGAGAGATATCAACAAAGCTCAGATCTACGCATGGAAAAAGAAAATTAAAACGCTTTACTACATCCGAATGCGACAGAAAGCATTAGAAGGTACTCAAGTCGAAGGGTGCGTGTCGTGCTCACTGTAATAAAGGGATAAACGCAATGAAAAAAATGGAATCCGGACCTGTTCAAGCGATTAACTGGAATCGTATGATTGATGGTAAAGATCTAGAGATTTGGAATCGCCTAACGGTTAATTTTTGGCTGCCTGAAAAGATACCTTTATCCAATGATATTCAAACATGGAAGCAACTAACTGAAGAAGAGCAAACGCTAACGATTAGAGTTTTTACCGGTTTAACGTTACTCGACACGATTCAGAATACGGTGGGTGCGCCAGCCTTGATGGAAGATGCGAGAACACCTCATGAAGAAGCGGTATTAACCAACATCGCGTTTATGGAGGCAGTTCATGCTCGTAGCTACTCTTCTGTATTCTCAACTTTGTGTACTACGCCGCAAATTGATGAAGCGTTTCGCTGGGCTGAAGAGAACCCTCTGTTACAGAAAAAAGCACAGATTATCCTCGACGATTATTTGGCTGAAGGCGACCCGCTAAAGAAAAAAGTGGCCAGTGTTTTTCTAGAGAGTTTCTTATTCTATTCTGGGTTTTATCTACCCATGCATTGGTCGAGTCGGGCAAAACTGACCAATACAGCGGATTTGATCCGTCTGATTATTCGTGATGAGGCGATTCATGGTTACTACATTGGATACAAATTTCAACTCGCTTACCAATCTCTTAGTGAGGAAGAACAGGCGAGAGTTAAGGATGAAGCTTATTCATTAATGTTTTCTCTTTATGAAATCGAAACACAATATACCGAATCGCTTTATGATCCTGTTGGCTTAACTGAAGATGTGAAGCATTTTTTACATTACAATGCCAACAAAGCGTTGATGAATCTCGGGTTTGAAGCATTGTTCCCAGATGAACTCTGTCAGGTAAACCCTGCTATCATGGCTGCATTGTCACCGAATGCTGACGAAAATCATGACTTCTTTTCTGGTTCTGGATCTTCTTATGTCATAGGTAAAGCTGTCGCTACCGAAGACGATGACTGGGATTTTTGAACGAATAGCCCGAGTATGAACTCGGGCTTGAAAGAGGATTACTTACCCTTGAATCGACATCATCGTTCTAAGGCTTGCCGTTTGAAAGTTAGGTCACTCAGACGGCAAATTTTGCTTTAACTCTAAAAGCATTTTATAAGCACTTTCGCCAGACATTTCGTATGGGTTAAATTGATCCGAAGTCGAAAATTGTAAGTTCAACAGTTCAGTCAAATTAGACTGCGGAATGTCTCCCATCGACCAATCTCCAAACTCTCGACAATCAACTTCCTTAAAATACAGTATGGTCACTCTCTCGTGCCGCTTATCGTTTAGGATGTGATTGTAGGTATGGTTTACCGCCTCCCTAGAGCCTTCAATGCATTGAAGAAAGTACTTTTGATTATGACTGAGAAGCCCTGTTAGATGGCTCTGCCGATTGTGGTCTCGTGAGATAGTGAGTATTTCATCCAGTGCTTTGGAATCACAACATTCGGAAAGTGTACTGACATAAATTAACCGAGTTAGGAACATAGGCATCATTTCGAATTTTTGTTCAAAGGGTATTAATAAATATAAGCCAAGCTCATGGAATTGCGAGTTATTGGCCTAATTGTCACTCGGTGGCTTTTGGAAGAGAGGATGGTGATGAAGTAGCAAAGGACAGCTAGCAAGATGCGCTAAAATGAGCCGAATGTTGTTCATTCAATCATTCTAGCGACCTACTTGCATCGAGTCTCTCGTTAGTCGTTAAGAACCGAAATCGATTCGACGTTGGAAGATGCATCGAATCGAACATTGACCAATACGCTTTCACGTTCGAAAGTCACATCATCAAAATCAGTGGCTGCGATCTTAAATCCATTCCTTGCGAATAAACTGGTCACTGTTGTTCGTTGTTTCTGTTCCATGGCGCTTGTCAGTAGTTCGTTCATTGTGATCTCCATTAAGTAACCGTGTGCATAGTGTAAGCGTACAGGGTCTACGTTATGAGTTCAATTGCTTAATCAATAAGCTGTGTTGATGAGTTCAATTGAATGATTTTGGCATTCCAAAATGTGATGAATAAGAGGGTGGGTGGTCGTATTACCTATGATAAGTATGGTGTAATGTGACCACCGTTCAGTATACTTTTGGGTAGGGATTTATTTAAAAAACTCAATGTAATAAGTGGTTACAAAACACAGGGGGTCGCATCAATTTGTGGAGAGTAAGTCACCTAATGAAGCTTCTTTTTTTGAAATGTTGAATGTCAAAGTAGTGTTGTACTGCGCATTTGAATCCAAGAGTAATTATTAAATAAGTTTGATTTTAATGAATCGTTAGTTGCGGTACTTATGCTATTTTGTCGCAATGAATACTTAGTGAGTAGCCTAAATAATTAATATGGGAAACGAAAGCAATGAAGGGAATGAAAAAGTTTATTACTCTATTTTTGGTATTGCTCTGCTTTGGTGTCAGCCATGTTCAGGCCAATGATGCGCGACTTAAGCAAGCTTACCAAAATCACCAAAGTGATGTTCAAGTACGTGGGTCGGGTTTAGTTTCACGATTACTTCCAGACGATAATAAAGGCTCTCGACATCAGAAGTTTATCTTAAGGCTCGACAGCGGACAAACTTTGCTGGTGGCACATAATATTGATTTAGCTCCTCGTATTCAGGGATTGAGAAAGGGCGATAGAGTTGAATTTTATGGGGAGTATGAATGGAACAAGAAAGGTGGGGTGATGCACTGGACTCACAAAGATCCTCGGAATCACCATGCTCATGGCTGGCTAAAACATAATGGGAAAATATACGAGTAGACGTACTTGGCATGGCATCTCTGCCATTAAAGAGTATCTATAGAGTGTTAGAGATAGGCGGTGGAAAGCATGTCTCTCACTGGGTTTTGTTGTAACTTGGTTTTTTTGTAATTTAATAATTTGTGGCTTTATGATTGAAGTGAATTATTTAGTTCAAGTCGTGAGTATTCCCTATCTGGCAGGGTAGTTGTCACTGTTAAAATTTAACCAGTTTGGGCGATAA